>QMVZ01000077.1 GCA_003661365.1 Thermoproteota archaeon
CTCTTCTGATCTAAGCGACTTTCGATCTGAAAACAATAAGTGAACTTTTTATATCTCTCAACTGCATGATTGTCTGATTCGTTGGGAGGATGAACAAAGGAAACGAAAATCGTTTTCTCCCGACGTTAACGGGAGGATTTGTTTGATATGACTTTGCTAAAAGTAAAGCCACTCGGAGCTATTGGAGAAGTAGGAAGAAGCGCCGTTCTCCTTGAAGCCGAGGGCAAGAGGATATTGCTCGACTACGGAATAAAGCTTAGGCCAAAACAAAGCCCGCTTTATCCTCCAGAAGTCGAAGATGTAGATGCTGTGCTGCTAACGCATGCACATTTGGATCACTCAGGGGCCTTGCCACTGCTCTTTAGGGGTAAGAATTCACCAAAGGTCTATGGTCTTGACATAACAAGAGATTTTGTGGAACTCTTGCTCTATGACTCCATAAAGGTAGCAAAGAAGAGGGGGTATACGATAGGTTACGGCCCTCAAGAAATTAAGAAGCTAATGAAGAACTACAGACCCATAGAATATGGAGTTCCATTCAAAATAGGGCCGGTTGAAGTCATACCTTTCGATTCTGGCCACATACCGGGCAGCACCATGTTTTACGTTAGAACAAATGGAACGTCACTTCTCTACACAGGAGACTTTAAGCTTAGAAACACAAGGCTATCCCGTGGGGCTGAAAGAGATCTGCCAGAGGTAGATCTCCTAATAACAGAGTGTACTTACTCTCAGAGGGAGCACCCGAGTAGGAAAGGACAGGAGAAACTCCTAAGAGAGGTAGTTAGGGACACGATCAATAGAGGAGGTCTAGCAATAATAGCAGGCTTCGCTATAGCTAGACTCAATGAGATCGCAATGATCCTATCGTCTGGCGGCATAAAGAACCTGTATCTGGATGGAATGGCAAGGGCAGGAACGGAGATCCTGCTATCATACCCTCACAGACTTAGGGACGACAAAGAGTTTGAGTTCTCTTTGAGGAATCTTAGGATGGTTGGAAATTGGAAATTCAGAGAGAGCATTATAAGGAGACCCTCGATTGTTTTGACAACATCCGGAATGCTCGAAGGAGGACCAGTGTACTTCTATCTTGAGAAAAGAAGAGAAGATCCAGTAAGTTCCTTGACTCTTACAGGGTATCAGATCGAGGGAACAGAAGGCAGGAGGCTCTTACAAGAGGGCGAAATTTACATTGATGGAGAAAGGCGAACAATTGAAATGAGGGTGAATCAACTTGACTTCTCCTCGCATGTAGGTAGATCTGGGCTGTTCGAATTCATAAGGGCAGTAGAACCAAAACAGGTTATTCCAATACACGGAGAGGAAACCGAGAAGTTCGGAGAAGAGGTTCAGGAGTTGGTAGGTGTCGACGTGATATCTCCCTCGCTTGAAGAGGAAATAACCGTCTCAGGATGATTGAGACCCATTTCTCACTATAGGATGCCTTGAAATTTCAAAAGGACAATCTAAAGGAGCTATCTCGACAATTTCACCATCTAATTCCTTAGATAGCAGCATAGACCTCACTTCCAGAAGTATTTCAGGCGGTACTAGAAGTTCGTTTTCGCTCAACTCAAAAGGACAGGATCTAACTTTTTCTAGTAACTCCTTAAACTCAAGCAATTCGCTACGAGCCCCTCTTATCACACCAAATACCAAAGTACCTTGTTCAGTAACGCGTTGATATGGCTTTACAACGTTCTTAGCCCTCCTCCTCCACCTATTGAGAACCTGTAGCTCCTTTACCTCTGCAGAACAAAAATAGCCGACAATTCCTGTCTCCTTCTCCACATACTCTAACACTTTTCTTGCGACCTCTTTACTCCCAAAAACGGCAATTCCACTATCGGTTCTAACTCCATAGCCTTTAGATAAGAGATTGCTCCTATTTCCCTCGCTAAACTCTAATTCATTGATATTCAAGAAATGAGCCCCTATAGAGTCAAGGAACTCCGCGAGTTCTATCAACTTCCTCTCATACATCCTCTCTGGTATTGCTGGCATCTCGGCTCCAACCCTGAAGTTGAAATCCATGGCAAGCCTGATCTTTTCCCAATCCTTCTCCAACCAAGTATGAAATCTAATCTCATCTAAACCTGCAGATTCTAACACCTTCAAACTATCGAGATCTATACCTACTGAGTTTGTGTAAAGATGTACGTCGAATTCCTTCCCAAAATTCTCTTTCAAAATCTTCACGTATCTGCAAACCCTATCTATAACTAAACTTGGCTCTCCACCAGTTATTCCTGCTCCTTCGGCTTCTATTAGTCGCGCCTCTCTTAGAATTTCCGCTTCATCTTTAACCTTAATTTCATCTGCAAAAACCCAGTCTTTTCCTCTCTTTTCGGGAGAAATTGTACAGTAAAAACATGTTGAATATCGAGAACAAAGCCCTGTAACGAATATGACGAGCTTACCCCCTCTCCAACAGATTTCGCAAGAGGGACTCTTTCCTCGAACCATAAGTGAACCATAAGGTAGTTCGATCATGCTCCTATTTGCCTCCAATCACAGCCTTTTCACGTGGATAACCCAATATCCCTCTTTCCTATCTGAGGTCACAGATGCCCAGCTTACCCTCTCGCCCCACTCCCTGGCCTGCTCAACAGTTTCCTTGTCATCGGTCAAAACTAATAATGAGCTCTTTGGATCTAATGATTTAGCCTCCTTTGCCATGATAATTATGGTTGTTGGAAACCCCTTTCCCCTCAGATCTATCTTTCTAACATGTTTCTTTCCGGTCACAGGCTCTTCACCCTGTATCCTAATACTGCTGTGATGAGCCTATCGCTTGCTCTCTCAGAAATAGACTTGACCATGAGGTAGCCATCCTCACCATCGCTATAGTACTTGGGCATGACGCCTAGGACCCTGTAATCCAGTTTCTTATAGAGAGAAATCGCTGGCTCGTTTGAGACTCTGACTTCGAGATAAATTAAGTCTACACCATAAGCATTAACTAATCCCTCCTCGGCACCATTCATGAGAGCAGTTGCTATACCCTGTCTCCTATGCTTCTTCTCCACAGCTATTGAAAGGACGTGTCCAAGTTTAACAGGACTAAATCTATAGTACTTCTCTTCAACTCTGCACATCACATAGCCCACTATTTTGCCCTCGGATTCAGCCACAAGAAAGGCCTCTGGCCAATGCGTGTAATTCTCCAAAAAGAAGAACGACGGATAATTTTCCGGTAGAAAAACCCAGTTAAGCTTGACAACATTGTCTAGATCCTTAGGATTGAACTTTCTTATGATGTACTGCTTTTGCATCGGCCCACCTCGGTCAGAAAATCTTACATCAAACAAAGTTTTAAACGCCACTCAAACGATCACAATGGGGTAAAACGGAAAGTGTATCCAACACCTTACAACCTCGTCATCGATGTGGTAAGTAAGAACTTTCAGGTGGTTGACGTTACTGAAACGCCAGCTGGGCTCGAGATGTTGGTAAATAGAATAGATCCAGAGGAGTCAAGAGAACGCTTTAAAAGAGTGGCTGAAGAACTTATGCCCCACGGTCTCATGCCAAAACTACTTCCAGGAAAGCCCTACCTGAGGCTCATAGTATTTCCTGCCAAAATCCCAACCAGAAGATCGAAGGCGATATATCTTGTGATGTTATTAGCTACCATCTCAACAGTTACCTTCTCAGGGTATCTATACAGTAAAACCGCGGTGGAATTGCTTAGCAAGGTAGGAATAACTCCCAATATAAATACGATCTTAAGCGCCATCATGTTTACTGTTTCGGTTTTCTTTACCCTAGGGACTCATGAATTTGGTCACATGGTGGCCACTAAATTAAGAGGGGGTGATTGGGAGCCACCAGTTTTCATTCCTGGGGGTCCGCCCCTTGGCACCTTTGGAGCCATAATTTTCGGCCGTAGAATGCCCTTAAACAGAGATGAACTATTCGATATGGGGTTGTCAGGTCCTTTAACTGGTCTAATAGCATCAATCCCAGTTTGTTACTTTGGTCTTAAGACCTCAATACCCCTTGATCCATCCTTGCTAGGTGCTTTAGAAAAGGAAGGAGCTAGGGCTCTATGGTGGGAGCAACCTCTTTTCTCTTACATGTTTAAGTTAGCTAAAGTACCTTCGCCTATTTATCTAAGTCCAGTAGCGCTTGCAGGATGGGTTATTCTCACGGTTACTTTCCTCAATCTCATGCCAGTCTCTCAGCTTGATGGAGGTCATGTGTGCTATGCTTTCTTCCCAGACGAAAAGAAGAGACAATTAATAGCATTTACGCTAATATCCTTGTCATTTGTCTCATATATGACGCCTATAAAATTTCTCGATCCTCAAATGGCTCTAATGCTTCTAATCTTTACTCTTTTCATAAGACATCCCCCTCCTTTAGACGAATATAGTTCTCTTTCAAAAAAGAGGGCTTATTTTGGCGCTATAATATACCTTATTGCCTTGTTCGTCACATTTCCTGTCACACCTGAACTTCGTGAGTTCCTTAGACAGCTTATCTGAACTCAAAACTTTTATCTGACCTTGGGACGGATCTTGTAAAGAGGGTCCCAGATGAGTGCCAGAGAAAAGGGCGAAGAAAAGGCAGTTAGAGTCCTTTGGCCATCGGAATCTTTGCTGAAGACAATTGAGAAGGAAATTGTTAACAGTCCTGTGGTAACCCCCCAGTCTTTAGCGATTAAGTATGGGATAAGGGTCAGTACTGCGAAGAGATTGCTTAAAGAGTATTATAGGAAAGGATTGGTAGTGTACGTTAACGGCAACTCAAAACTCAGAATTTATAGAGGAGTTAAGGCAAAGTAAACAAGGTTCTTCTTCACGGGGAAGTGAGAAATCTTGCTTGATGGGGTTGGAGAATATACAGTAAAAATGAGAACTAAGGCTGGAGTCGTTAAGATTATCTTGATGAGACATCTGTCGCCTATTACAGTTGAGAGACTTTACAAGAGCATTCCTCTCAGTGGTCTAACAATAAAAACAAATGATCTTCTTTACATAAGCTTAGATCTCGAGGGAAGGCTCGAGAGACCTTTAAAAAAGCTGAAAAAGGGGCAACTAGTGTTTTCTCCAGCGAATAAATCTCTCATTATAGCATTAACTGACCTCAGAATAGATTTTCCTGTGACTCCTTTGGGAGAGATCTTGGAAGGAATGGAGGTCTTGGGCTCGATAAAAACCGGGGAAAAGGTGGTCTTAACAAATTAACTGGTGAAGTGTTCCCAACCTCCCTCATGTAATGTGATTTTCCTTGAGTCATGTACAACAACTATTTTGGTCTCTGAAATTACTTTTCCAATGGGAATAACCGTAAGGCCTTCAGAACAGAGTGAAAGTCTTACTTTCTCCCAATCAGAAGGAGGAACTGTGAAGATGAGATGGAATTCTTCACCTCCATAGAAGATAATTCGAATGAGATCTAACCCTCTCTTCGAGACAAATTTAACTAACTTATCTTCAACAGGAAGTCTTTCTATGAGAAAACCGACTTTACTGGTTTTAGAGAGATGATCTAAAGAAGCATAGAGACCATCGCTGCTGTCAATAGCTGATGTGACCACTTCGGATTCTGATAAAATTAATCCCTCCCTTAATGGAGCTTTTGGTAAGAAAGCAGATTCTAACGCCTTTTTCCTAATCTCATCAGGAAGTTCTAAGCCCTCCAACAAAGCCATAAATGCCAAGGTATTCCAGCCAAAGAACCCAGTTACCGCGACTAGATCGCCTTCTCTTGCACCTTCACGGGAAATAAGCTTCTTCCTAACCCTACCAAAGGCCGATACAGATATTAGTACTTCCTTGGCCTCACCTAAATCGCCACCAAGCAGATAAGAATCATACTCGGCCGCACCTTGATCCAAACCCCTAAATATCTCCTCAAAAGAGCTCAAGTCGAAGTCTGATGGCAGGGCAACCGATGCTAAGAATCCCTCCGGCTTAGCTCCCTTCGCTGCAAGATCTGCAGCATTGGCAACTATGCATTTTCTAGCAAGCTGTCGATATGTCATCCCAGGAAGTTTATCCGTAGACTCCGCTACAAAATCTGTGTTAAAAACATAGACACCTTCCTCTAAACGTAAAGCATCGGCATCATCAAGCCCTAGCTTAAGGAGAGACTTGGGATTTACTCTAATAAGCTTCATCACTAATTCTATTAGCTTTTTCTCGCCAAGTTCAGAGAGCCTCATCCCCCGAAACTTCAGGACATAATGTTAAAGATTTATCCCGCCTAGTCAAGATGGATGCTTAATGGTTAGAAAAGTCGTTATAATGGGTGCAGCTGGAAGAGACTTCCATAATTTCAACGTTTTCTTTAGAGATAACCCGGATTATCAAGTTATCGCCTTCACTGCGGCCCAACTACCGGGGATTGCTGGTAGAACATATCCACCGGAGCTTGCAGGCCCCAGATACCCAAATGGGATACCAATAATCCCAGAGGAAGAGCTTCCCAAGCTAATTGAGGAAAAAGGAGTGGATTTGGTTGTGTTTTCGTACAGCGACATCTCTTTCAACTATATCATGGAAAGAGCTTCAATAGCCCAGTCATCTGGAGCAGATTTTATGCTCTTGGGACCTAAGAGCACGATGCTTAAATCAGAAAAGCCGGTAATAGCTGTAACTGCTGCAAGGACTGGTTCAGGGAAAAGCCAAACCAGCAGAAAAGTTGCAAGAATATTAAAAGGAAAGGGACTCAAAGTCGTCGTAATAAGACATCCAATGCCTTATGGAGACCTTAGAAAGCAGGAGGTACAGAGGTTTGAGACTCTAGAAGACTTGGATAGGCATGAATGCACGATAGAAGAGAGAGAGGACTATGAACCTCATCTGAGAATGGGAAACGTAGTATATGCTGGAGTGGATTACGAGAAGATACTGAGAAGGGCAGAGAAGGAAGCAGACATAATCCTTTGGGACGGGGGGAACAATGACTTCCCGTTCTATAAACCTGACCTCATGATAACTGTAGTCGATCCTCTAAGAGCAGGTCATGAGCTAACCTATTGGCCAGGAAGCGTAAATGTAAGGATGGCCGATGTGATAGTTATCAATAAAGTGGACAGCGCTTCCAGAGATCAAATTGAGGAAGTAAGGCAGAACGTGGTCTCAGTGAACAAAAAAGCCATAATAGTTGAGGCAGCCTCCCCGCTAATTGTTGATAGACCAGATCTAATAAGAGACAGGAAGGTAGTAGTCCTTGAGGATGGTCCAACAATTACCCACGGTGAGATGCCTACTGGCGTCGGATATATAGCTGCAAGAAAATTTGGAGCTTCTGAGATAATAGACCCAAGACCTTGGCTAAAGGGATCCTTAAAAGAAGCTTATGAGAACTACAGGCATATAGGCCCAGTTCTTGCTGCAGTAGGATATGGAAAAAGTCAGATGAAAGAGCTCGAAGATGTGTTGAACTCGATACCAGCAGACTCTGTGATCCTTGGGACTCCTACAGACCTGTCAAGATATCTAAACTTAAACAAGCCCGTAGTCCATGTTAGATACGAGCTGCAGGAAATAGGGAGCCCAAATCTGGATGAAATAATATCCGATTTCCTCTCTAGAAGGGGATAATATGGAAAGAAGGCTCTGGTTACTTAGTTGGAAGGAGCTGAAAGATATCAGAGAGAAAATTAGGTTCGTTGCTCTACCAATAGGGGTTGTAGAAGCTCA
>QMVZ01000078.1 GCA_003661365.1 Thermoproteota archaeon
AAACCTATTCCAAGTGACGAACTTTCTGACTCGGATATAGTTCTCCTTGAGATCCCCTGGAGCATTGGAAGAACCAGAGAAAAGGGAGGTCTAGAATTTGTGAGGGCTTGGAGGGATGTATTTGCCTCCGTTGTTCAACATTACTTTTCCAACGGTTACTGGGCTGTAGAGTTCGTTAAATCTTCGGGAGAAAGAAGATGTTTCCATGTGCTATGGAAGGCTGATCTTAAAGATATTTTGGAAGACAAACTTGTAGGAGATGTTTGGAATTGAAGATAAGAAATATAGACCTTTATCTCGTGAGAATGAAGTTAGTTAGTCCGTTTGAGACTAGTTTTGGAGTTGAGACCCATAGAGAAACGGTAATAGTTAGAATTGAAGAGGAAGGCGGAGAAGTAGGTTGGGGAGAGTCTCCCATAATGGAAGGCCCTTGGTACAGCTATGAAACGAGCCAGACAGCTTGGCACGTCTTAAGGGACTTTGTTGCCCCTAAGCTGGTGGGATCCGAGATTGATGGACCAAAAGATATGTGGAAAGGTGTGGGAAAGAGAGTTAGAGGGCATAACATAGCAAAAGCAGGGGTTGACAAGGCTCTTTGGGACCTTAAAGCAAAGCTGGAAGGGAAAAGCCTCTCTAGTCTATTGGGAGGCATTAGAGACAGGATACACTCAGGAATAAGCATAGGAATCAAGAAAAACATAGATGAATTGCTAAAGACCATTGAAAGAAGGTTGGAAGAGGGTTATAAGAGGATTAAACTGAAGATAAAGCCAGGCTGGGATGTGGAAGTAATAAGAAGGGTTAGAAAAGAGTATCCAGATGTTCCCCTCCAAGTAGATGCAAATGCTGCATACACGCTTGATGATTACCTCTCTCTGAGGAAACTTGATCGGTTCGACTTGCTTATGATAGAGCAGCCGTTAGATGAGGATGACCTTGCTGATCACTCCCAACTAGCTAGGAAGATCTCGACTCCAATCTGCTTAGATGAAAGCATAAAGACGATCTACGATGTGAAGGCTGCTTATCTTCTCGGAAGTTGTGAGATAATAAACCTAAAGCCCTCAAGGGTCGGTGGGATCACCAAGGGTTTGGAGATCCACGATTTATGCTTGAGTCTAGGAATTCCCATATGGATAGGAGGAATGTTAGAGACGGGTGTAGGAAGAGGTTTCTTAGTGTCCTTGGCCTCGCTTCCCGGGGTAAAGTTCCCTAACGATATATCCGCAAGTTCTAGGTACTTTAAGGAGGACATAGTAGAACCTGAGTGGAGCTTAAACCCTGATGGAACTATAAGCGTCCCCAGCGCACCAGGAATAGGGGTTGAGGTTAAGGAGGAATTGTTAGATAGGGTAACCGTTAGAAGAGAGAGAATTGGCTAAGACGATGGAGCTCCTTGGTTCACGGATGTAGATTCTTTTTGCCACGATAAACTTCAAGCTATCTTCTATTAGTGTTAGAGGGTCGTTTAACCCCTATCTAACTTTAGCACTTTTTCGAATGCAGACATAAATTCCTTAAGTGCTTTTTCTCCCCATGCCACTAACATGATTTCTCTGAGCTCTGTCCCTTGGTCTATGTAGTTTGTTATTTCTGTAAGCATGGTTTGAACGGCTTCCTTAACGGAAAGCCCACCTACTCCCGCCCCCATGGCAGGAAAGGCTATGGATCTAGCACCAACCTCTTCTGCGGCCCTTAGAGCTGCCCTTGTAGCTAGAGAAACCGATTCCAAGGAGGCTTTTCCTGCAGGACGCTTAACTGTAGGGGCATGTATGACCCATTTTGCTGGAAGTCTTCCAGCGGAGGTAACTACTGCTTCACCTATCTCTATTGGAGCCATTTTCCTGGCTTCTTTCTCTATCTCTAAACCACCTTTTCTTTTGATGGCTCCAGCAACACCTCCACCCATCAAGAGATAGGAATTGGCTGGATTAACGATAGCATCTGCCCTTATTTCAGTTATGTCTCCCTCAAGAACCTTTATTTGAACTTTGCCATGTCTGAACGCCATTTCAAGTATTCTTGATCTATTGATAATAAAGAAATCCTATTCCGGCGACAGGATTTCACAAAATGAAATGTATTAAAGGCGCGTCTGTTAATACATCAAAAGGATGTTAAAGGGCATCAAGTGCAAAAAACTAGCACTTTTTGTAGGCTTATTGACAACGCTTCTTTTAATTGGAGCTAGCTTTTACCTAAGGTCTGCAGATAGAGCTAGGTGTACTTCAGCCCCGGACCTTAGATACGTTAACATCACTTTGATTGCTCATCTTTTCAGCAATAGAGATATTGACCAGTCCTTTGACATTTACTTCCCGATACCTCCTGACACAGAGAATCAAAAAGTGATCTCCCTCAGCTTTAGTACAAGTCCTGATGAGATGCTCGAAGATGAATGGAACCAGAGCATTGCGAGATTCAAAATCTCTTCCATGAAAGAGGGTGAAATCAAACAGATAAGCATGTCTTGTATAGTAAGGCTTATTTCAATTGAATATAACGTGGATCCAGACGAGATTGGATCCTTAGAGGAAATTCCAGAGGAAATAAGGCTCCTTTATACCAGAGATGAGGGAATGTATAAAATTAGCGATCCTGTCGTTGTTTCTGCAGTCAACGATGCTATTAGAGGCGAGCAGAAAGTTTACGACATAGTAATACGCTCTCACGACTACGTTATTGAGAGGCTTAGCTATAAGCTGGATCCAAGGTGGGATGACGCTCCAACGACCCTAAGTAAAGGGGAAGGATCCTGTTCAGAATACGTGTTTGCCTTCATCGCCCTTTGCAGAGCAGCTGGTGTGCCATCGAGGTTTGTTGGAGGTACTGTAATAGATCCTGCCCTCGCTGGTACGATGCTCAGGGCAGAACTTACTGACTACACTTTCCACAGGTGGGCGGAGGTCTACATTCCAAACTACGGCTGGCTTCCAGTAGATGTGACATACGACGATGGACCTGATCCCAGGGAGTTCCTGTTTTCGTTGCCAGATACGTTCTTTGCTTTTGTAAGGAGAGGAGGGTATTCCAAGTACTTGGGTTGGAGTTATTTACCGTCTCTCAATCCGAAGGTGGATGGTGTTTTGCTAAGGTCAAGAGCTTTGTGGACTCCTATACTAGAGGCACAAGAAGCGCTTTCATGCGTACATATAGCTGAGAAGATCCTCTTTCAGTCAGATAAAGTTGCAAATATCTCACGTGTCGGAGAAATCAGAGAGCTTATAGATAAATCGTTGAAAGAATTGGATAAAGGAGAGTTTTCTAGCGCTCTTTTCTATGGTCGAAAAGCTTTGTCGATGGCCAGGGATCTAGAAGGAAGCACAGAAAAGGATAATACCCTACTAACTGGATTTCTTTTAATTCTCTTCTCGATTTTAACTGTGTCACTGATATCAAAACTTAGAAAGGCCCATATTAGGTAATACTTCCCCTTACTTTGTCTAAAAAGCGTTCTAAATTAACTATGTACCTCTCGTGCTTTCCCTCACCTATTTTATTCCCTTTCCAAAAGGCTTCCACCTTAAAAATGAGTTTTCTTCCCTCTACCGCTGTTAACTCTGATATCACGATTATTTCATGACCCACAGGAGCTGGGCTGAGATGTCTCACGTCAACGCGAGTTCCAACCGTTGTGTAGCCTTCTGGAAGATATGGTTGAACTAGATCCCTTGACATTGCCTCCATAAAAGCGATCATTGAGGGGGTGGAAAGAACTTTCACATCCCCGCTGCCAACAGATTTTGCTGAGTGTTCTTCTCTTATCATAAATTGGGCCTTTTTTCTAATACCTGTCTTCAAATCTACTTCTGTCATACCCTATTTCATGGCATGGCTTAGAAAATAAACAATTCTAGTAAGATTAGTCCATCATGATTGAATCAGCCTAGGGGTATTTCCAGTCCAAAAGGATCAGAAATGCAATTATCTTTGTTTTAAATATTTGAACGAAAATGAGAGCCATATCTGAATTCTCTTCAGGTCAAGCTAATTTGAACTCGTTTGATTTGAAACCCATGTTATAGTTTCCTCATTTTCACATGTCGCACTCCCCAATGAAAAAGATTCCTTATTAGAAATTTATTCGGTATAAAAAAATATGTGAACAAAAGTGGATTGAACTGGTTAAGCTATACTTCCAATGCAACAAAAGAATTAAATTACAAGAACACCAATAAACATTGAACATCATTGCCTGTTCATGATATCCTTGTGATCGATAGAAACGCTGGCGTCGTACTATTCCGACGCAACTATGGATCATTCACAAACTCACAGATGACAGCAACAGCAGGCATCCTTAGCATGATAATGCCGCTGGTAGAGGAGATTGGAAAGACTAGTTCTGGTTATTTTTCCGTAGGTCGGGATTTCATATCTTTTTACAATTCAGGTGACTTCCTGTTTGTTATTTATGCTGAAAGAGAGCTCGACCCGGCTCTTGCAGAGAAGGTAAGTGAAGAACTTGCCACCGTATTCCAGAGGAAGTTTGGAGAAGGACCACAGTCGCTTAGCGCTGAGATATCAAAAGAATTCCAGCATGAAGTAGACAGGATTGTGTTAGGAACTATTGGATTAGGGGAATTCGCTAGATTAGACCTTGCAAAAGTCTCCGGAGTCAATTTTGTTGGTTTCTATGATGAAAGGGAGAACAGATGGCACACTAAGGGCAATATACCTCCAAAGAAGACCATTAAGTTCTGTGAAGATCTTAAGGATAAATTCGGAGATAAGGTTAAGGCCATGGCAGAAAGCGGAGCCATCATGAAAATTAAGAGTTCATTGGGACCTGTCATTTTAGCTCCTATAGGTTCTGAGGGAATTGTTTTTCTAGGTATTAGGGAAGAAGGGGTTGACATACAATCCGTGATTCAAAAGATAGAGAGATTGAGGACTCTTGGAGAACTAAGATCGGCTACTGATGCTGTTTCTTATGTTCCAAGCTCTATAGAGCCGGAGTATAGGGCTCTCCTCAGAGTATATTCCTTGCTTTATTCCGAACCTGAAAAGAGCCTTCAAAAGGATATAGACGCCCTGAGGAGGCAGGGATATACACTTGAAATGGCTTTAAGGAAGCTTAAGCAAACTGTAAAAGAACTGATGTAGGTGGTGCCTCTTGGAGAGACCTTCGCTATCCTCCAGTGAGATTTTCCTCCTCAGCTTTTTTTCTCTCGCCCTCTCTGCTATCCAATTTTTTCTAATCACAAGGGGACTTAGGCTCATTCAAGTTATCTTGTTCATAGCGTTATCCGTCTTTGGCTCTATCTTTTGGCTTTCGGCAGCTACCTTACACTCTAGCGGATCCACAGCAAGAGTCATGTCGCTTTCCATAGCAATATTTGTCCTTTTCTCAGGAGTCGTCCAGAAGGCCTTTTACTTCCTGCCTCCAAACTTCAGGCTATATCAGATCTCCGCTTTAGCAAATCTAGTGGGTTACATGACCTTGTTGTATGGGATCTCAAAGATGATATCCGTTAGATGGTTCGCTGCCACTGGAAGAAAGTCTGTTAAGGTTGTACTTTTGTTCTTGCCCCTCTTTATGTTATACTTGGCTCAACAATCCCCGATCCTCCTGAGTTACATGGCTTTTGACTTAATCTGCTTTTTCCTCGCTAGCATCAGCGTTCTTTTATTCCCCAAAGGACTTCCAAACGATGTTTTGGCCTCTATTCAGATTGCGGCCTTGCCTTTGATGATTTCAGATTTCATAAGATATAGTGAGAAGACATTCGCCCTATTTGCCTTCTTTAAGCCATTTGAAGAGATCACAGCCTCCTTCTCCTTCATACTTCTCACTTTCCTTGCCTTGTTATACTTCAAGAAGGTGAGAGGGCTTAGGGAGGTTATAGAGCTTGCCGAAACTGGCTGAGTACAAAGAATTGCTGAGAAGTTACTTTGGAGAGCAATTGGATGATTGGATTAATGAAATGGGTATAAGAGACGACACGGAGCTAGATGATTTCATCCTTACATCCCTTTATGAAAAGGCTCTCAAGGCTTTTGGGCTTGATAGAGCTGTAGAAATCTTAGGAGAAGTAAACCTCCTAAAGGGGACGATACCCATCAAACTCTTTGTTTGTGGTAACCCAAGAGTAGGTAAGACCTCTTTTTGTAGGAGATTTGCTCTAGGAAGCTTTGATAAGAGTTACAAGACAACAATAGGGGTCGATTTCTACTCAAAACATCAGATCATTGAGAGATATTTAGTAAGACTCGTAATTTGGGATTTGGCTGGCCAAGAAAGGTTTGGTCTTATGAGACCAAACTTCTACAAGGGAAGCTCTGGAGGGTTTGTGGCGTTCAGCCTAGTAGATGATAAGAGCTTTCGAGACGTGCCAGGTTGGGTGAAGGAGGTTAGGGATAACCTAGGTGAGGTGCCCATGCTTCTCATAGGGACGAAGAGCGATTTAGGGGTGAAGATATCAGGGGATCCAATGAAGTATGTGCGAGAGTTAGGCTTTATGGGATACCTAAACACTAGCGCTCTTACCGGAGAGAACATAAATGAGGCAGTAAGAAGACTTGTTAAGATAATCTTGCAAAAAGAGGGACTCATTTAAGCGTCTACCTCCTCACCGTTTGCTGATATTTTGATTACCTCCGCTGTATGCGTTATGCCGATCTCCTTTGCTAGTGCTATTGCTATTTCCTCTGGACTTCCTTCCTCTAACCCTTGGCTGTAGGACCAGAGGATCCATTCCCCTACATTAGGATAGAAGATGGGAACTAGTAGGACAACCTTTCTCTCCTTCTTTTTATTCTCCTTGATTCTCTCCTTCCAAAACAGGATCACCTTTCCCCTAGTTTCTGAAAGACATTCCTTTATGATTCTGATGAAGTCGTCTTTTCTTGCCAAATGAATCTGCAGCATCTTCTGTTAGTTATCTATTGGAAGGAAAATATAACTCTCTCGCTAATTCCACATATTTAGAGAGGACTTTTTAATGAAGTTGTTATAGCAAAGATTGATGAAACAGAAAAAGACCGTTGCCCTATTGCTTCTATTGATCTTTGCTGTTTCAGCTCTCGGATATTATCAGATAAGGAAGGGAAAAGCAGAAGGACCCAAAGAAACTCCTCAAGCCGAGGAAAAGCTTAGCCTAAATTTGGATATATTTGATCCTAAGGAGATATTCGATCCTAAAACATTGGAAATGCGCTTTGCCACTCAAGAGGAAGAGAAGAGCCGGGGAGTTATTATAAACGTAACAGTAGTGTCTTTTCACAGCATAGATTGGATGGGAAACAAGTGGTATCATAGAGGTGTGATATTCCAGCCAGTCGGAAGGAAAAGTGAATACGCAGCAATTGTTTTCAGAGGCATGGGTGATGAGCCCGAATCCTTCTTATAGAGGAATTTGGGTTAAAAGCTGCTGCCGAGGCGGGCATACCAGTTTTCATCGTAACAGATGTTCCGTTCATGCCTCAATTTGGGATAAAAGATGAGGAGGAACTTTTGACCTTCTCTTTGGAGAAGTATTTTGAGACAGGAGACATAAGATGGCCTCTCCCTTATCCTATGGCTGCTGCCTACATGAGAGCAGCCACACTTTTGAATTACCTCCTAAACTCCCATCCAACCAAGTTCATTCTATCTGGTGGGAGCAAGAGG
>QMVZ01000079.1 GCA_003661365.1 Thermoproteota archaeon
AACAACAAGCTCCCAGAGCCGCCTCTGAGGTCCGTTCTCAAGCTCATCGACTGCTTGCAGCAGTACACTGAGGTCAGAACCAAGACCTTGAGGGATGAACATGGCTGAACTTAAGAAGAGGAAGAGAAGGAACCTTCGCAAGCTTATCCTCTACATCACTAAGAAATGGCCAGAGACAAAGCGCAGCTACCCCATGCTGGTCATGATGACCTGGATTGTCTTGGGCTTCAAGAACAAGGCCATAAGGATAACGAAGGACGGAACTATCTGGATAAAGCTTGATGCCATGGACCAGCTTCCATCTCCTGAATCAATCACAAGATGTTTCCGCAAACTCGTTGAGCAGGGAATAATCCAGCTTCCTCCAGAGGAAATCAAGCGCAGACGCTTAGCTGAGGAGTACTATCGCCTCGAATATGCCTCAGATTGGGAGGAATTTCCATGAAGTGCGAGTGCGGAGGAGAACTGATACGCTTAGACGGACAGCTAATCTGCAAGCGCTGTGGCCTAACTTATGGCTCACAGATAAGCTTCACATCCCAATTCTACGCTGATTACAACTTCGGGAATGCTCCCATCTCCCAACCAAAACCCAGACTAGTCTTGCTTGCCTCTGAAAGGCTAGAACTTCCCCAAAAAATAAGGGATCTTGCAATACAGCTCTTCAATCTTTACAAAGCGCACCACAAGATAAGGAATTTAACAGGAAAAAGCGTCGGTCTGGCTGCTGCCTCAATACTTCTCGCATCAAGGCTAATGGGAGTTCCAGTTCAGTTCAAGCAAGTGGTCAAAGCACTGGAGAGGCATCACCCTCAGGGCTTGAAGATGCGCACGATAATGAAGTACATGACGAGCCTCGAATCCTTGATAAACAAAAAAGCCAGGGCGTCGGTGAGGGACCACATTCCTCTAATCCTCAGCAGAATGAATCTTGGAGAAGAGACCAGGACCTTGATAACAACGAAAGCAATAGATATGCTAAACACATTGTATAGTAATGGGGGAAAGTACGCTTTGATGAGCAAGGACCCAGTCAGCAACGCAGCGGCCCTAATATACATAGCCTCTTCTTTCTCAGACGAGCCTATCACCCAGAAAAGCATAGCGAGAGCAGCAAACAGAAGTCCAACGATTGTCAGATTGAGATCAAGAGAGCTGAGGGGGTTGCTCGGCCTTGACGAAGATCTTAACTCTAAGGATAGACGAGGACCTGCTTAAGAAACTCGATAAGCTGGTCGAGGAGAAGCGAAAGGAAAGAGAGGGTATTACGAGGTCTGACCTAATAAGGGAGGCCATAGAGAGGCTTTTGTCTCCAACTTCTTTTTCTCCCTCTTTTTCACACCCGTATTACGACCCTCTAATTAACCAGCTTCTTGAGAGGATATCGAAGCTCGAAGCTCAAGTTCAAATGCTTATAGCTCGGGGTACTACGCCTGTCCAGGTATCGGATCGACCTGGACACCCCTCGAGTGCCCAACATAAGGAAGTTGTTATAGAGCGCACCGTGACGAAAGCAAGGATTTTAGGAGATGTAAAGGACATGAAGGATCTTCTCGATAACCCTTGGGCTGAGATATTGAAGAAGAAGGGGAAGGGCCGAGGTCGTATATAAGTACCATTGGAGATGGTTTCGATGGGTGATTTCTCCGTCATCCTACCAGTACATAATGAAGAGAGACTGCTTCTGAGAACTTTCCAGACGATTTGTAGATTGGATCCTCAAGAAGTTCTCGTTGTCCTTGATAGACCTGCTGATAGGAGCGAGCACATCATAAAGAAGATAGGAGCCAGATATGGCTCCAACCTCACTTTCTTGAAAATCAAGGCGAAAAAGCCGTTCAGAAACCACCTGAATGTTCTTTACCAACTTGGGATCAACATTGCAGAAAATGAGATCTGTCTTCTTACTCAGGCAGATGTGGCTTTGGATCCTAAGACAAAACGCTTCATTCCTATGGCCAGGCATAGGATCCTCTTCTTTCGATGCCTTCCCTACTTGGGTTGGAATACAATCGTAACTCTAACTTTGAGTAACCTTCCTTTACTCAAAGTTTCAGGGATTATTACTCTAAGTCGGGAACTCTATGAAAGATACAATTTAATAGAGGAAGTGTCCATACCTTTCGAGAAACAGATCGGGATAAAGATCAGGAAACATAACATTCCATATTCATACATCAAAACGAACTCATGGAACCTCCGACCTTATATCAGAAGGCGCCTTTATCGAACGGGGAAGATGAGAAGGAAGCTTGGAAAAGGATCCATCCAAACACTACTTCTTTCCGTTTTAAGAGCGCAGCCCGAGGTTATGGTTGGCTACATAAAAGGGGAAGGGATATGCGGGAGCGAATAGTCTTTCTCTTAACTGTCATAGGATCCATCAGAGCTTTTTATGAGCTGTACGCAACCTTTCCCTTCGTTTTTAAATCTTTTTATCTCTCAAATCCTTATCTGGGCTCCGCTTTAAAGGTTTTTATAGATCATGAGGTAATCTCATGGCTTTTCTTAGTTTACATTTTGGCTCCTCTATTGGATCCAATGGAAAAGTTAAACAAAGCGATTAAGATTGCGGCGCTTCTTTCTTTACTTTCGTCTCCTCTCTTCTTCCTGCGACCCTTAGTTACAGAAGCAGACCCTCTACCAGAACCCCCCTACTTCAATTGGAGAGAGATGCGATGGCAGTATCCTGCAATAGTTACTTGGACTGCTGCTCTTGGTTTATCCCTTCTCCTATATCTTAGGAAGGTAAGTTCTTTGAAGGCCCTCTGCTTGGCTTATGCTTCTATATGCTTTTCCTCGGTTTTTTATGAAATAGGTTGGTTAATAGAGAGCAACTGCTTTTTAGCAATAGCTGTTAAACCCAAATTCATGCTTTCATCTCTCCTCCTTATCATTTCCTTCTTAGAGTATGGTCTCAAAATCAAACCTTCCCTTCCTCTTGCCATAGTGATGATTGTCCTAGTCAATCTATTTGGAAGGCCTGGAGGCCCTGTAGTAGAGATGGGCTTGAAAAGGAGTTTAATTTCATTATCTCTAAGATTTCCAGGTCTCCTTCTTGCTATTTCTTTTCCATTATGCTTAAGGGCAAACAGTTTACCCCTCATATTCGAAAGTTTTCGATATTGCGTAAAAGGAAACCTCAAACAATACTTAACACTTCAAGGTACAGGAGGTAATCGGCTTAAGATGGCCATGCAGGCCATGATCTTCTTGAACTTCTGTTGAAATAACAAAGGAGATAACGGATTTCATTCATATCTCAATTCTCCTCAAATGCTAGTACTAGCATCGCAGGAGAATCATTATCTCGACAAAAAAAGACCTTATTAAGAGGTTTTTATCTGAGCCCAAAAACGCAGGAGATGGCTCCTTTTAGGGTCCAATTTCCTTGACCTTGCCCTGTCTTGATTGCGGGAAATAAAAATTTCACGACGAAATGGTATGAACCCCTGTCTCCTGAATAAAAAAAGAATTTATGAAATCGAGATTTTGGGAAATCATCTATACATAAGATGGGCCCTATATATATTCCTTTTAGAAGGCATTTTCCCTGTCAGAGAGACAAGATTTTGAAAACTTCGTTCCAGCACTTTCCACAAGCACCAAGTTAGAACCAAGTTATAACCTCGTTCTAACAAAGCGGTACGCTCTTATACCCTGTCTTAACCTTCATTACATGATGATGACACCCCGTCTGGTCGAGTTCTCCAGGGTGAAAATCTCAAGGAGAAAGAATGGAACGTTGCGCATAACCCTTCCGAAAACATCGAAATACATTCGTGACCGCTTCGCAAATGCGAAATATGTCGTCTTCTGCTTGAACGAGAACAATGAGATTGTGATAATGCCAGATGGGGTGGAAATAGAGAAGGAGAAAGGAGGTGATGTAGAAGGTTGAATCCTGACATAGTTATTGCTCTGTTCGTATTCGTCGTCGAGTCAACAATACCAATAGCCTTCCTTTTAGATCCAAGATACGACAAGGAGTACTTCGAGAAGAATGGGCACCTTATCAGAAGAGCTTTTAACTTTCAAGCTCTGCTGGGCATGGCTCTGTTCTTTTCGTGCCCTCCCATTTCCTTAATACTCATTCTAACCGAAAAACTCACGAAACAGATAGCCAACATACTCGGAACTGTGGCTGAAATGGGTTTAATCTTGATCTTCGCCTCAATTCCGCTATTCTTTGCGATCCAAATTATGAAAAGAAAGCTAAGAGGTGGTGCTGACTGAACTTAATCACTTTGATCCTTCTACCCTTGCTCGCTACCTTAGTTGGCGCCATCCTCTTCTTCCTAATGAAACCAGCCCTTGAAAGACTCCTCACGATCATAGAAGCGAGGAAGGTATGGGAACCTCACAAAAAGAGGTGGAAGGAGTGGAGAAAGTGAATAAAAACAAAGAGGAAAAGCTTCCTTTAATCTGCTGCGCTGAGTGCCCAGCATCCACAGGAGTCTACTGCAGCGTAAAGCTGGAGTGGAACGACTACTCGGTTCACGACCAGAAGAAACTGAGGAGGTGCTCTCCAGAGAAAGTTAGGGAAAATCGAGCAAAACCCATTCCTAAACCAGTTGTTGTGCTTAATCCAAGAGAGAAGGGCCTTCTTGATAGAATTCTGAGGAGGGGAAGCAAGAGATGAACATAGACTCACGCATAGAGAGTCTCGTAAGGAAGCTCGTTGCCATAGATGAGCAGAGAAGGAAGATCGTTAGAGAACTTCTCTTCCTTCTGAAACTTGATAACGGGAGGGAAAAGCCATGAACGAGAGACCTAGGCCCTTCTGTCCCCCAATCCGCTCATTCATAGGTCCCATGTTTGCAAACAGCATTTGGATTGAAGTCATAGGAGGTGCTAGCGAAGATCCGCAAACTAAGCAGGTGAAGAACTACCCCCTCTTCCGCTTCCTCTTCGTAACTCCTTTGATCTTGAGAGCGGGAGAGGAAGAGGATTATCCCTTCCTTTCCGTTGTCGTAGCTCCAGATACAATCTCAGACCTCTTGGAAAAGCTCCTCCGCATTATAGCTTTGTACGAGAAACAGCGAGGGGATAGAATTCCGCTTTCATTGGACTTAAGGAGGATTGTTGAAGCCATGAAACCCCACCTTGTTGGAAGAATAAGGTATGAGGGAGTTAGGAGATGAAGCACCCAAGGCCAATCCAAGATGGAAAATGGCTGAGGGAGGGTGTAGAAAGTTGATTATACTCCGCATTTTCTATTTTATAGTTTTTATAGCGCTTTATGTCCTCTCCACGCTTCTCATTTACGTTTGGTTTGGACCGAGACTTACCATAGCTCTTCTCTTCATCCAATTGGTTCTACAAACTTGGTGGGCAAGCGGGAGATGGGAGGTGAAGGAGGATAAGACTTAGAACATGGCTCCTATTAGCAATTCTGCTTATTCCTCTTATCCAAGTTAGCTCACAATCCGCTTATTTGGAGCCAGCACAAATCGAGGTTAGCGCCTACGAGGACCAAGACTTCATAACCTTCAACATCTCAGCCTACGCTTCCGAAAACCTGACAGCCAACCTGACAGGTCTTCCTAACAAAGTCTATCCCCTTGGCTGTGCCGATAATGGGACCATCACTCTGAACTTAACGACTTCAGAGCAGAACATCACTATGGAAGTCAACATCTCGGCCTTCAGCGTGGGAATTCACTACATCCAGATATATCTCGAATCAAATGGCTCCATCCTGGACACATCCCTTCTAGTCCTAACAATAAAAGAGGTAGGAAAGGTAACTCTTCCCCCCTCGATCTCCGTTACCGTAGAACAGGGAGGAACTACATCAATCTCGGTTTCCGCAACCTCAACCTGGAGCGAGTACGTGGAGCTTTTCAAAGCATCAAGCTTCCCAGATTGGGTCCAATTCCCGAACACGACGCTGGCTCCTTACGAATCGAGACCTGTTACCTTCACCTTTACAGCCCTGAACAAGGAACCTGGACCCTGGTCTAGCAAGGTCTACATAGGAGCCATAACCGAAGGTGACCACTACGAGGAGATTGAGATAAATGTAACGATGATGGTGAACGCAAGCTCCTCTCCTTCACCAACGCCTCCCTCAGATACATCTCAAGAAGAACCAAAGCTCACGGTCCACATCCATGTCGTAAAACAGGAGAATCTAGAGCCTATTCCGAACGCCTACCTGATAATAGATAACTCCCAACCTGGAAGAACAAATGAGGAGGGAACAGCCACCTTCTCCCTGAAAAAAGGACTTCATAACATAAGGATAGCTAAGACAGGGTACTACGAGGTAACAAGCTCCTTCAACCTCCAGGAAGAAGACCAGCACGTCACCTTCTACATGAGCACCCAGAACGAGTCTCAAGATCAATACGAACAGGCGCCCTCAGAAGTTCCCCTCGCAAAGATCTTCCTCTCAAAGACGAAGGTCGAAGTCGAGATAGAGGTGGACGAGGAGGATACAAGGCGCATCTTGGTTGTTCCAAACGATGGAGTATGCGAGCTTGAGACGATAGCTGAGAGCGATGACCCTATCTGGATAATAGCCTCTAACCCAATGCCTAGCAAGCTAGCAAGCCCAGAGTACTCAAAATACGGAGCTGAATACGGGATCATCGAGGTGAAGATAATAGCACTCGAGGTGGAACCTGGAACCTACTCCAAGACCTTCTACGTGCTGGGCTCTGCTACCCACAACGCATCCTTCACCGTAGTGGTAAAGGTTAAGCCCAAAGGAAGCAACTCCAGCTCCTCAAACCCCTACGCTTACGATGTTGGGGAGCCAGTCGCTGTCGTAAAGCTAAGCTCTAGAGTTAGCATAGAACCAGGGTTCCACAACGTCGTTGAGCACGAGATAATAACGGTAGATGTTCCGAACCACCCCAACCTAATCATCGCTACTACTGGCCAGATAGCCCCACACTCCTCTCCCGTTGCCTTGGGACCACGGAAGATCATGGAGTTCATGATAAACGGGGACTGCACTTTAACCATCAAATGGCGGGAAACGAGCTACAACCTTCAAACTGGACAGCTTGAGATTAGGAATAGCACGGCATACCAAGGGTTCGGTACGTATCAGTTCAAGGTGAGCAGGGAGGTCCAGAAGCGTGCAAAGTGGAAGATAAAGGTGAAGTTTGAAAAAGCGGTCTACTACGCTGGCGAGATAATCAGCTTCAAAGCTGTGAACAAGACTGGGACTTTAGAGCTTGACTGGAACGGGGAAATGAAGCTGATCCCAGTCGGAAGCCAGGAAGCCCAAGAATCTAATATAACATTGCCCATTCCAATCCCAAGGCTAGAGCCCATAGAGGTGGACTTCGACAACGATGGAGAGGCGACGAAGCAGATTTTAGTTGCTGGGGTCTATAAAGTAGTTCCTCCGACGGGCATACCATTCGAATCGAGCTTCCCAATGATAACCGTTCTTCCCAGAGTTTTAGATCCGTACGAAATAGACTACAAGGTTCACTTGGATGAGAAGACAT
>QMVZ01000080.1 GCA_003661365.1 Thermoproteota archaeon
CTTCTATTTCAGCAAATTCAAAGGCAAGAGATGTTGGAGTTCATAGAACTGGCAAAGATGTTCCTTCAAACATCTCCCGACGTGACGCTAACGATAGCTATGGGGCACCTCCATGGGCTGCCGGAAGAATTCTTGGATTTCTACTATACCATGGAGAAATTTTACTTAGTTAAGAAAAACGGCGAAATAATAGGAATAGTCAATTTTAACCCTAAAACTGGGCAGATCAGCAACATAGGCGTTGACAAAGGGCAGAGAGGAAAGGGATACGGGAGGAAGATTATGCTATTTGTCTTAAGTCAATTAAAGGAGAGCGGATGTCAGAGAGCTAGACTTCGTGTTCATGTGAAAAACAAATCAGCTCTTCATCTCTACAAGAGCTTAGGAATCGTTGAGGTTGGTAGATACAAGACGCTAATCTTCTACTTCTCAGATAGCATCAAGAAAGATCACGAACGTGTCCTGAAAGCGGAGAAGTGAGATAACAAATCGAGCATTAAATGATCTTAGCGCTATTATTGAGTCTTATATGATTTTGAATCTTGAAATCTTTTTATAGAATTTAATGATATGAGGTTAAAAGCCTCAAGCACTCCTTTTCCTTTATCTTTAAATGATTTAACCTAGGATGATTTAGAATGAGACGGGAGATTTTAGATGACAAGAAAGGTCGAAAAAGAAGTCGAAGATAAAATCATGGAAGTTGAAGAGGCCGTTAAGAAGTTCATTTCCAACGGATGCCACATAGGCCTCGGAGGATTCACTGTGCAGAGGCATCCGATGGAGCTTATTCGAGAAATCATTAGGCAACGCAAGCGCAATCTTGTTCTTTATGGGTGCTCCCAAGGAATAGATGCAGATATCCTGATTGGAGCTGGATGTGTAAAGAGAATTGAAATGGCTTATGTTGGAGACGAGCCGTTCGTAAGCCCAAGCCCAAACTTCAGAAGAGCAGTCGAGGAAAGGAGTATTGAATGGGAAGACTATTCGAACTTCGGCGCAACCCTTAGATTCGTGGCTGGGGCTTTAGGGGTGCCATTTATGCCCACTAAAAGCATGCTGGGCTCTGATATGATAACGAAGTGGGGAATCTCTTCTAGGAGTAGGAAGAGAAGAAAGGACCCCAGGCTCGCGAAGAAGAAGCTTGCTGTAATAGACTGCCCGTTCACTGGAGAGAAGGTTGCTCTAGTTCCAGCATGTAAGCCAGAAGTTGCCGTAATCCATGCCCAGATGTGTGGAGGCAATGGCACTGTGAGAATACTCGGGCAAACGTTTGTGGATGAATTCATAGCTAGAGCTGCTGAAAAGGTCATAGTGACTTGTGAAGAAATCATATCTGAGGAAATAATGCGTGTGGAACCTGAAAGAAACCAAATTCCCTTTTATTTGGTGGATGCCATAATCCAAGTCCCATATGGGGCTCATCCAACTGCCGTCTACAAGTACTATGACTACGATCCAGAGCATTACGCTGTTTACATAAGGGCTGCAAAGGCCGGACAAGAGGCTTTTGAAAAATACTTGGAAGAGTACGTTTACAGTGTAGATGGGATATCAGAGTACTTGAAAAAGATAGGAGGGAAGGAAAAACTAGATCGACTCAAGGCCGATTCCATTCTTGGTTATAGCACCCAAATTCGCAGAGGAGAGCCGTTTAGGTGATAGGGCATGGATGAAGACGACTTTAGTAAATACACAACAGTTGAACTCATGATCTGCAGGGCTGCAAAGGAGCTTAAGAACGGAGAGATAGCTTTCATAGGAACTGGCCTTCCCATGATAGCTGCGATGCTTGCCAAGAGGATGCATGCTCCAGATCTGATTGTAGTCTTCGAGGCTGGAACGATTGACAGCAAGTTGTTACACTTACCAGGAAGCGTAGGGGATCCAAGATGCGTCTACGGTTCAACTATATGCAGTGGTTTGTTTGATGTTTTTGGAACTGTCTTGCAGCGAGGACGCGTTGATGTCGGTTTTCTTGGTGGAGCTCAGTGTGACATGTACGGAAATATAAACTCAACGGCTATAGGTGACTACTTAAAGCCCAGAGTTCGTTTGCCTGGAAGTGGTGGTGCTGGAGACATTGCGGCACTAGCAAAACGTACCGTAATAATCATGAAACACGAAAAGAGGAGATTCCCACGTAGAGTTGATTATCTCACGAGCGTGGGGTGGATAGAAGGTTTAGACAGCAGGAGCAAGGTTGGATTGAAGGAAGGGGGACCTGTGACCGTGGTAACAGATCTATGCGTAATGAAGTTTGATGAAAAGGACAAGAGCGCATATGTAGCAGAGATACATCCTGGAGTAAGTCAGGAGATGATCCAAGACGAGACTGGATTTCCTCTCGATTTTTCAAGAGCTAAAGAGACTCCAGAGCCAACAATAGATGAAATCAGGTTGATTAGAAAAGAAATAGATCCTGAAAGAGTGATCTTGCGCAGATTAACTAAGTATCGACAGTTTTAAGGTAATATCAGCACTAGTGTGTCAAAAAGGTCAAAGATAACGTCTTATTAAAGAATGGCTTATGTATATGATTGGTACAAAGCTGATGACGTGTGGACAGCGACATCCGTGGATATGGGGCCAAGAAAAACGAGCGAGCTCCCGTACGCCTGCTGCTTTCCTCTCTTTTAGTGTTCATCGTTTTAATAATTCACATACCGATTCCTGAGGGTATTTGAACTTATGAGGTATCACGTCAGAAGGAAGGACAAGGAAATAACTGATTTAACTATCCTTAAGAAGATCTTGAAGTCAGCGAAGTTCGTAACCATAGCTATGTGCAGGCATAATGAGCCCTACCTTGTATCGCTAAGCTATGGTTATGATGAAGAGAACAACAGAAACTTTCACTGTGCACCAGAGGGCAAAAAATTGGATTACCTCGGGGAAAACAACAAAGTATGGGGTCAAGTGCTCTTGGATTTTGGTTATTCAAGGGGCGATTATTGTGACCATCTATATGCCTCTGTGCATTTTTCTGGGAGAGTGACTTTTGTCAACGACTCCAATGAGAAGCGAAGCGCCATTGAATGTATGATAAGACACCTTGACAGCAACCCAGAGGCTCTCATATCGAAGCTTTCTAGTCAGGATCTGGATAAGGTTCTGATCGGAAGGATCGACATAGAATATATGACTGGGAAGAAATCTAAGGGAGTGACAATATAGCTCCAACTTGCTAATCATTGGCACATTGAAGAACAAAAAATCAAATCATTTAGCAATTCATTATTCAGAAGGGGGAATACAGGTCATAATCTAGGACTCAAATTTCATCCTGTTTTTTGGGACATCTTTTAGGTTCAGAGCGAAAATTATTTTGACAAAGTTTTTTGAATCTATATTGATTTTTAAGTGGTTATTGAGTGATTTAAGATGCATAAACCTGAATTCATCATAAATAGGGCTTGTGGACATTAGAAAACAGAAAAATAAGCAATCTTAAAAATAATAGAAAAATTGCCTTTTTAGCCCTCATAAAATATGCAAACTTGCCTTGCTAACGGTATTTCATCTTATAATCTTCTAAAAGGCGTTTTAATTACAAGATGAAGCATTTTCCAACATTATTAAATCATTGATCCTCCAAAAGATGGTCTTGGGTAACATCATAACATCATTACCCCCTGTACCTTTTGGCATCAAATGATGACATAAGCCATGTCCATCAACCTACTTATCATGTTCTAAGCAAGAGGGTAATCAATTTTTCTTGGTAAATTCGTGTTTGTTCAGCTTATTGTGTACCAAGAAACGAACATAATGCCTAAAAACAAGAAAAATCATGTAGCAAGGTAGTTAGCTTGCTATAAGTTAATGTAGCATTGATTTGACCCTTTCTCTCGTAAGAAGAACAAAAATTACTAGCTTAGAAAGAGTTAAAAGAGGAGATCAACAGAGGGTAGAGAATAAGCTAGTCGTTCTCGAATTAGGTGGATGACCATGGATCAAAACGACCTCGAGAACTTGATAGAAAAACTGGGTGGAGAAATGATAGATGTTGGGAAACCGGTCAAAACAGTGGCGCAGGCAGCCAAACATACAAATTCAAGCCCAAAGCAGATAATAAAATCACTCGTTTTTATTTCGGAGAAAATAGGTCCAGTACTAGCCATAGTTGAAGGTGATACCAAAGCTGATGTAGAGAAACTTTCAAAACTCTTTGGTTCTTGTAGATTGGCAAATCCTGATGAAGTCTTGTCCATAACAGGATATAGGATAGGGGAGGTCCCTCCAGTGGGATTGAAAATAAAGACGGTGGTCGATAAGAGGGTTCTTAGCAACACTTATGTTATCGGAGGAGGTGGGCGAATAGATAGACTTTCCAAGCTTGATCCAAGAAGAATCGTTGAATATCAGAACGCTGAAGTGCTAGACATAAGCAAGGAGTAGATTTAAGCTCTCATTTACTGGGAGACTATGCCTTCTTAATCATTTTCAGACCACACATATACATGTAAAGAGCAATATCTTGGTACCTATTCCCTTTACTCGTGTCACCTGAAGATATTATTTGTCCAAGCCCTTTTGCCGTTGAAATCTTCATTTCAATCCTGAGGTAGTGATCGGCACTTTCTATAGTAAACTCTGCCTTGTTTATTCCCTTTCCTTCTCGAGCAAATACTCGCCTTCCTCTCCATTTAGGACCTACGAGTCGGATTGCTTGAACGTATGAGGTTTCCACATACAATTTTGAGCCCCTTATCTCAATTTTCTTAAATTCCGGTTCTTGAGTCGAGTAAAAGTTGCCCTCTCTTATGGCGGTTACTATGTTTTCTCGGTCTAAGGACTCGGTGTTTACTACGATCCAGCCTCCGTTCCACCAAGGCTGTTCTGGTAACATGTGGGCGTCGTCTACGCTAAATCCAAGTATGTTTGGGTTCCTTTCCAGCATGTGATCCCACAAGAATAAACCATGAGACTTTCCGTTCAGCCAATGACACAGGTGATTGTAGATTTCTATCCCATCGAAGTCATGTCTTAATGCATCAGATAGCGAATTGCCTGACCAGTGAGGGTGTGCAAGGATCGTTATAGCGTTATTAGAATTCAACATCCGAAGTGCTTCTAGGAAGGAGATCTTATCTGGTAATGGAATGGAGAAATCAAGTCCGACAACATGGAAAAAGCTCCCATACTCGTCCTTACCATGTATTTCTACTCCGTTTATCGCGAGAAGTGGCAAATTATCTAGGTCTTCGATTGTTGAAGTATGGTTGTGATCTGTCACGAATATGAAGTCATATCCTGCACGGGTGTAGAGTTGAGCGATCTGTTTGTAATCGAGGAGACCATCAGAACAATTGGAATGAATGTGAACGTTTCCTTTATACCAATTCCCATCTGTATTGTACCTCAGCCTTCCTTTCATCGCTTATTCAACCGCTTAGTGGGATTCTCTGGATGTCTATTAAAAAACCTCTTTCGCAAGGCAGAAGCTTGATGGACCAGTGTCATCTCATAAGAAAAAATCAGAAAATGACTTTCAAGATTACGTGAAAGAAGAAAACGTCCAGAGAGCCTTTCTTTGCGGTCAACGCTAAAATTTTTCAAAATCCTCAACAAAAGATCGAAGGCAATTGCTATGGATGTAGATCCTGTTTTGCTTGGAGTCTTAATTAACGCTTTCACGGCTTTAACAGATGAAATGGGCGTTGCTCTGATTAGGTCTGCATATTCTAACAATGTTAAGATCAGAAGGGATTGTTCCTGTGCTATATATGAAACTGGTGGAGAAATGGTAGATCAAGGCCATTTCATCCCCGTGCACCTTGTCATCCTGCCCAACGCGATAAAAGAGGTGTTTAAGGAGTTTCCAATTGAGGAATTGAATCCTGGAGATGTGATTATCAGTAATGACCCATACAGAATGGGCTCCCACTTATGGTACGTGATGCTCTTTTCTCCTTTGTATCGTGATGGGGAGACAATTGCAATTGCAGGAAACCTAGCTCGTCACATAGATATTGGAGACCCTAATCTCGGGTGCTTCCTTCTTCAGGAGTTCTGCGAACTTTCTTTCGTTGGAAGGATTCACGTAAGAGTGAAGGAAGCAGATTGCGACAGATTCCGCGCGCGTTTAGACTCTTCAACTTCTCAATTACTTCCCTAGCCTTTTCTACGTCCAATTCTTTGATGATCTCTCCGTCGTATCTCATCCGTTCTAGTATCTCAAAGGTTAGGTATCGAGGAACCGGGGCTCTGGCTTCATAACCCACTCGTTGTATAGATGGGGTCTCGTTTACCTGCCTATGTATAAAACGTCCCTGAATCCCTCCGTTACCACAAGAGCTGTCTTCGCGCCCTTTCCTTCCAGCAACGCGTTAGTTACCACAGTCGTTCTATGAACTAGAAAGTAGAGGTTCTTATATGGAAACATTTCTCCTAATTTCTTAATGGCTTTTACAACTCCTATGGATTGATCCTCTGGAGTAGATGGGACTTTTGTAGCGATGATTTCGCCAGTTTGCTCGTTAAGAACTACGATGTCTGTGAAAGTTCCGCCAACATCTATTCCTACCCTGTAACTCATGTCATTCTAATTTTCTACTCTTAGATATTTAAAAACCCAAAAATTGGGATGTTGAACCTCAAATAGAAGAAAAACGTTAGTTTTCTAACGGTAATAAGTGTTTTTATCGGAGTTTCCTGATTTCCATCGCAAGTTCGGATGTTAATCTGTTAAAGCAATTAAGTAAAAAAATACAAATGATGGTGCAGGTGTGTTAAGTTGACAAGTCCAAACTGTGCTAAGTGCCCAGAACCTTATTGTAGGAAGGGGGAGTGGAAGGAAGAACTCCTTCCCAATTTTTGTCCCATGAAAAACAAACAAGAAATCATTAGGAAAGCCATGGAGAAGTATAAGGAGGAAGATAATAGGCTACTTTACCTTAACTCCACGATCACCGAGAAACAAGCATATCAAGTGGTAAGAGGAAGGATAATTAGCGTCAGGCCTAGAATGCTTGAGATCATTAAGTTCTCTGAGATGATGGGATGGAAAAAGCTAGGTGTTGCTTTTTGTACTGGCTTAAGTGATGAAGCGCGAAGAGTGGTTGAGATACTTGAAAAAGCTGGGTTTGAGGTTTGCTCTGTCCGTTGTAAGTGTGGAGGGATTGATAAAACTGAGCTAGGAGTGCCAAAAGAGCACAAAATAGTTAGTTTATACGGAGACCTTAACAGGTTCGAGGCTGGTTGCAACCCGATAGTTCAAGCAGAAGTGCTTAACTCAGAGAATGTTGATCTAAACATAATAGTGGGCCTTTGTATAGGTCACGATATATTGTTCACCAAGTACTCTAAGGCACCAGTAACGACATTAATAGTCAAAGACAGGGTAACTGGGCACAACCCCGTAGCCTCTTTGTATAGCGGGTATCATAATCCCAGATATTACA
>QMVZ01000081.1 GCA_003661365.1 Thermoproteota archaeon
ACTGTTGGGGAATATGAGAGCTTGGAGGAAGCCATTTCAAACCTCGAAAGGGAGAACAGCTGGCTTGCTGAGGTAGTTAGGACCAACATGATGATCACAATGGCACCGACCATGATAAAGGCTGGAGTAAAGGAGAACGTCATACCTGACTATTGTGAAGTCGTGGTAGACTGCAGGCTTCCCTCAGACTTTGGATTTGATTACTTGAAGGAACAGCTCCTAAAGGCCTTGGGAAGCCTGGAGGATATCGAAATCGAGATAATCGGAGCGGATCCTGGAACCTCATCCCCTTATGATACGGAATTCTTCAGACATATAGAGGCCACGGTATCAAAATTTGATCCTGGGGCTATCTGCGTACCGAGCACCTCAAACGGAGGCACTGATAGTAGGTTCTTCAGAGATAAGTTTGGTACCATCGCATACGGATTTAGGGTAACGAAGATGGATGTTCCGATTGAAGAGTACAGAAGGATGATTCACGGGGTTGACGAGAGGATCAGCCAAGAAAACCTGGTCTATAGGACGAAGATCCTGGTCGATTTGGTGAAAAGGGTTATGGGATAGGAAGAACTTAAGGAATAAATATCAAAGTACTTAAGATAGGAATGAATTGCAACTTAGGTTTGCACTAAAAGCCTTAATACATTTGTTATAATTCACTTGGTCACTAACTTAGACACGGACGCCTTGGCATGAAACGAACAAAAGGATATTTCATTTACATTTTCATTAAACTCATATCAACCAAACAAAAATTTTTGATGTAGTTTTATGCCCAATCCTGTTTTGGTGAGGAAATATCTAAAATTCCTTATCTTCTGGTAGAATAAAAAAATAATAAATCCTGCTGAACGATATAATCAATTGGTTGTAAGGTGCTTTGACCTTGTCTATAGAAGGAAGTAGATAAAGATATTCTCAAGATAATTCTAGGCACTACTGGTGACAAAAGTAGAAGAAAAATCCTAAAAACCTTAAAAACAAAGGGACCCTTGAATAGGAATCAAATCTCTCATGAAACAGGATTAACTTGGACAACTAAAGATAGACAATTGAAATGGCTTTTACAATATGGATTCATTGAGGATTTTACTGTAGGCAAGAGGAAATACTTTAAAATTAAAGAAAAATTCCGGGATTTCTTTTAACCAAAACTTGTAATCTAATATAATGTTAATTAGTTTCTTTTTATTATCTTATTAATACCCTGTAGTCTAAAAATATTGTGAAAATATTAGGGTAAAAAACGTGAAAATTTTGTAGAAAAAGAATAAACACTTATATAGCTACTATCAAGAAATACACATGGGTTAGATCTATGTTATCGAAAATTCACACTTATATTCCTATAATGGTAGTAATACTACTTCTTTGTATAGTAGCCGCTCCATTGTTTCACCATGAGGGGGTAACTCAAGAGCCTGTTTCTACCGAATTCGGCATTCCCAGTCCAACAGTTCCTCCAAGAGCAGTAACTGGAACTCCTGTAAGCCTAAAGGAAGCCCAGGAAATATTGGGAACTGAGTTCCCTTTGCCCAAATACTTGCCTAAAGGTTTTGAGCTTAAAAGAGTCCTTTTGTTAGGGAAAAACATCGTATACCTTATTTATTCAGATAAGGAAGTAAGTAATGAGACTAACTTACTGAAGGTTCTTAAAGAGGGAAAAATAGAGATTATATTACAAAAAGTAAGACCCGAATACTTTCCATCTGAGAACATAGCTGAAATGCTTGCAAGGGATGTTGGTGGGTCTGTGATTTCTTTTGGAGAAATTAAAGCGTGGGCGATAGTTGACGTAAGAAACAATTGGTTCATCATTAAGTGGTGGGATAGAGACAGACTTCTTCGTATTTCAGTTGGAACTGATCCGTCTATAAGTCACGAAGAGACCGTTAAAGTTGCATACTCTATGATGAGAGGAAGTTAAAGATGAAAAAACTGATTACGATTTATTTGACTATTTCCGTGGTCTGTATGTTGATGTCTATATTGGCTCTACAAGATTCCTCTCATTGGTACGCGGCTGGATGGTGGGACGAACAAATGAACTGGGAATATCAAACCTTAGGAGTCTATGGTGTTAATTCCGTATATGATGTATATGTTTCGTCTCAAACATTTGTAGCGGAGTATGTAGCAGTAGTCTTTCCTCCCCAGCAAGGAGGACAACAAGACTGGATTGAATGTGGCTGGATAAAAGGAGTATCAGTGGTAGGAGACACGCAGGGGAAAATAATGATTTACTGGGGGTATAAAGACGAAACAGGCTATTACTCAAGTTTTTGGAAGGAAGTCTTTGAAGGTGAGAGTCACTGGTACAAGATTTATCGAGGATCAAATTATTGGTATGTTTACTCAGATGGGGTTCTGTTAAAGACAGTACCTTTAACATATCCTGGTGGTTTAGTTCAGGGAGCTTCCGAAACAAGTAGTGACAAAAACTCGATGGAAGGACACTTCTGGAATCTAAAAGAGAAAGAACCAAGCGGTTGGTGGCTCTGGGATTCTATGTATGCAGACGCAGATCCTCCCTATTGGATACAAATAATTAATTCACATGAGTTTATAACAGGGCCATAATGATCCAACTCCTCTTTTTTCTTTAGCGCGCGTTTTTGATTTCTTTTTGATCATATTTAACTAATTCCAAGATTTTTTCTCTCTTAAATTTCGTTGGACGATAAAGGGGGTGAGCTAGACAGGAATCTACCCCTTCCAGCATTTTCAACTTATCCCATTGTGGAACGCTAGGACTTTTGGAGATCGGCATCCACATCAAGTGTATCCTGAAGCACCTATCTATGTGCTTTAATCTATGTCTAACATCGATAAAATCTATGGACTTGAATCCAAGCCTTTCCATCTGCTTCCTTTTGAACTATGGGCTCCAATGATGTTCCAAGGCTATGGTTTCGAAACCCCTTGCATCCTTTTCTTTGTTAATCATTTGGTTCATAAGTAGCTTTCCAAAATTGTGACCCTTAGCCTTCCTCAAGACCCATATGCAGTTCATCACAACTACTTTATCTCCAAGTATAAGGTAGCTTGATGCTTCTGCTGGTGCATACTATATCTGACCGACTGGATTTCCTTCAAAAATCAGGAGAGTCTTGTGAAATCCCTTAGGGACTGCTTGATCCAGATATCTGCTTCTCTTCCTATACTTTCTGAAAGGGAGAAGAGCAAGGCATCTGTAAAGATGTTTTTCGTACTCTTTGCTTTCAACTATATCTATCAGTTTGATATCGAGTCCTAACATCATTTAATGATAAGATGGCTGCCTAAAAGATTCCTGTGTAGATAAGCCCTTAGAACTCATGAATAGGACAGAACAATAGAGGAAGCTTGTTTATCCTACTCGTACTTAAGGTCCTCCTTGAGTGCCTGAAGGATTCTATTTGTCACCTCCTTTACTAGTTTTTCAGCAAACTCCTTAGAAGCAAGCCTTGGATCCCCTATTCCTCCCGTTGGATATCTCTGATCGAAGTAAGCTAAGACCTTAGTTGATGGGAGCTCTCTCTCCTGGGGAGGCCCCCTATACTCCTGCTTCCTCATCTTATCTTCTCTTATCAAGTCTGGTCTGAACAGCATAATCATGCTGGTTTCATAGAAACCTGAATGCCCATATGGGACGTCCTTGCCATATTCCTTTATGAGATCTCTAGCGAACTCCGTCCAATGGACAAAGTAGGTCTTTAGGCCAATTTCCCTCTCAATTCTCAGCAAAGCAAGCCTAATCGCATGTATGTTCCCTCCATGGAAGTTCATTACTAACAAACGTTTTGCTCCATGCCTCTTCAGGCTTAAAGCTATCTCGAAGATCATGTTCATGTATGTCTTGTTCTTCAGGGTGATGGTTCCAGGAAAGCGGATGTGGTGCTCAGAGAGGCCGTATCTGAGGGTCGGGAGGACCACTAATTTTAGGTCACCCGAGCTTTCAGCAAGATATCTGGCTAAGTACTCAGCTCTTATGCTGTCAGTTGATAGTGGAAGGTGTAGTGAGTGTTGTTCCAAGCTTCCAGCAGGTAATATCACAAAATCAGCCTCTTTAATCGCTTTACCAGCTTCTTCCGAGGTCATTTCCTCAAGAAGAACTTTCCTATTCATTTTAGAGACCTAACTTTTCTTCTTCCGAAATAATATAACCTCTGCTCTTGAAGGAACGTATTGCATCCTTTAAGCTATCTTTGAAATTTCACCATCTATCTATATCCAAATTTTGAAGTTTTCTACCCGTTTAATACATGTTTTTAAGCCTGCAAGGGAGTAGCCCACTCTGTGCCTTGGGAGGGTTGTCAGTGGATCAAACCCTAGATGCCAAAATAAAGGCAAATTCATGGCAAAGAAGGGTCTGGTTGATGAGCTGGAGGGAGTTTAGGGAGAAGGTTCATGATACTAAGCTTGCTTTCCTCCCAATTGGATGCATAGAGGCCCATGGTCCACATCTCCCTTTAGGAACAGATTTTTTGATCGCTGAATTCATAGCCATTAAACTTGCTAAGAGAATGAAAGGTTTGCTCTTGCCTGCAATCACGTATGGAGTGGTTAGGGGGCTGTCCGGATTTCCTGGAGCAATTAGAATATCCCCAATTGCTCTTGAAGAGACGGTTTATGGTATCCTAAGCTCTCTTGGCGATAACGGAATTAAGAAGGTGATAATAGTTAACGGTCATGGTTCTGAATACCACGTTAAGGCCATAAACAAAGGGATGGATCGAGCCTGGTATAACAAAAAGGTAAGGAGCGCCCTTGTTAACTGGTGGGTTTACGCCAGAAAAATCTCAACTGAGATTTTTGGCGCCTCAGGAGATCATGCGGGGACAGCTGAAACGGCCATGGTAGTTGCTATAAACGACTACCTCTTAAAGGATAGGCCTATAAGAGAGAAGGACATAGAGCACCTCAAGTCGGGCATAAGAGCTGTTCCTTGGGCCGGGTCTATCCTCTTACACGAAGGCGAGAATATGATTGTCCCAAATAAAAAAGAAGCCAAGTTCTTCGTTCAAAGGCTCTTAGATCGATTAGAAAGTGAAATTCGAGAGATCTTAAGTGGTTGGAGTGTTCAAATAGAAGCTATGAAGGAGTAGAAGTGAATTAATCTTATCGTACCTCAAGAACATAGTTATAAACTACTTACTTGCTCTACTTCCTTTTAGCACGACAATCATAATTCTCTCTCTTACTTTAACCGAAACAGTCAAAAGAAGAAGCCCTAACATCAGAAAAGTCTTTAAGACAATAGATCCGGGGGGAAGATGCTCAGGTTTTCTTGTGTTCATTGGTCTTTTCTGCATTGCTGGGTTTTCTATGGGAATCACTTGGGCTTATGTAATTCCTTTGTTCCTAAAATCAATGGGCTTGTCTGTAGAGAGAATTGGGGCCCTATTAAGCGTTCAATCACTAGTTTCAGGGGTCACCCTATATCTTCTATCATCGAAGATCAACTACAGAAGGTTCTTGCTCTTATCTGGAGCTTATTCTTCCTTAGGAATTCTTGCCTTCGGCTTTGCCGATAAATCAACCATTTTTCCTCTGAGCTTAATTTTGGGGACTGCTTCTGGAGCAATGGGCGCAATTCATGAGGCGGTAATCGGAAGAATAGCTAGGGAGGGAACGTATGGGGCAGACATAGGCCTACTTATGCTAGGGCTGCACAGTGGAAACACTATTGCACAAGCCATTTCAGGGTTCTTGATCTCAGCTATCGGATATCCGTCCCTGTTTTGTCTTTCTGCAATAGGGTCTCTCATTTTCTCAGTCCTAGCACACATTAGAATTTCGAAAAACTAAACGCGAAAGAGTAAAACTGTTATGGTTCCGGATAGGATCGTGAAGAAGGTCACGGGTAAGAGGTACCTATAAACCTTGAGCATGCTTGCTCCAAAGTACTCGCTTGTAAGTGTGTAGCATGCATGTAATGGTGAGACTACGTAGCCAAGTATAGAGCATGTAAGTATGAGTCCTGTTTCAAAAGATCCTATTGGAACTAGGTTAGCAAGCAGTGGAACTGCTAGAGCGATAGTACCGGTTGGTGTACCTAACGTGAAGCCCAAGATGGAAGGTATCAGCACTAAAAGCAGTATGCTGGGCACGCTGCTTCTTCCTATGAGGGACGATATTGTTTCAGTTACGTCTGATGCCTCTACAGTTGATCTATAAATCATTACTCCAAGCCCTACGAGAACCATCTCGGATAAACGGGCTTCTCTCAATGCTTTATTCAGGTTGTTAGCCCCTAGCCTCCCAATAAGCCATAGGAATGCTATGGCAAGTATGACACCTAGTGTTATCAACCATCTCCTCAATACACCAAAGATGGCAACCAAGATTATAGGAAATATCGCTTCTACCAGTTTTTTCTTGGAGAAGTCCCTCTTTACTCTCTCTTTAGACTTTTCAAACCCTGTAATTAGCCAAATTGCTTGACCAGCAGCAATGGAGGTGAAGAAGACTGGTAGCTGAGCAAGTATCAGGGGCTTGACGTCTACTCCAGCTAGGTACGAAGCCAAAAGCAGGGTGGTACCTACGGGGTAAATGAAGAAAACGACGTGCCTGAACCATAGGTTTACGAAGGTTTTCTCCTCAGGATCTAGCCCAAGGTCGTTTCCCACAGCTTCTACAACAGGAGCTGACATTAAAGCCCCACCAAGAACTGGTAGGAGTCCGAATATAGCTGGAATAAGCTCCACTACGAGTTTGTCGCTTGGTAGGGCCCTTCTTAAGCCATTTGAAAGCTCTTCCAAGAGACCAGTTATCTTGTAAATGGCACCAAGCAGGGCAATCAAGGCAACTGCTGCAGTTAGCTCAAACGTCCTCCTATCAAGAAGAGCTCTTGTCACGGTCACAAGGAAGTCTGTTGGAGTCATGGATATAAGACCAAGGGTTACAGAGCCTACTAAGAGAGCTAGACCAATTTTGGCCCTTTTAACCACTATGATGAAGATCAGTGTTAGTGATGCCAGCAGTCCAATGACCTCTGACAAGCCTACCCCAAACCACAACCGCCATTTCTATTGTTTAATATCTTTACTGATAATGGTGTTACCAAAAGTGAGCTTAGCTTAACAAAGTTGTCTCTATTGCCCTTGAAACCTTCTTTTCAAGTTAACGGCTATTTCTCCACGAACATCGTCTAACAGAACCTAATAAAGCAAGTACTCCTCCCTCTCAATCCGAAACTCTTGAGCAGATGCCTGTGCTTCTTCATACAACTCAAATGGATCTGAACCCTCTTCTAAGGCCTTTCTTATCTTGTCTGTGCCTGCAAGGCAGTCAAAATAATACCCTTTCTCTCTTCCTGGTCTCTTTATCCATTCAAACTCATTAAAATTCTCCTTCAACACCTCGCCTAGCATGCAAATTGCTACTAGAAAAGGTTTGAAGCTTTCCCTATTA
>QMVZ01000082.1 GCA_003661365.1 Thermoproteota archaeon
AGCTTTTTTGCAGGTAGAGAGGTCATCTTTCTAATTGCTTCTTCCAAGCTGATTAACTTCTCTTCCCTAACGTACCTTCCGAGTATCCTTGGGAAGGTCCCGTAACTTCTGGGATGGGCAACTCCCTTCGCAAGAACGCCCTCTGGCTTCAAAGCATAGCCATCAGTCCCAACCATAACCCAAGGTTTGGACATTATCTTCCTCACGTTCTCCTCAGACTGGTTGAAGTTCACTATGCCTATGCCCTTCTTTTCCTTTGCAGCAATCTCTACAAGTTTCATGGCTGCCTCTATAACTGGCAGATTTAGTTCTTTTGCTACCTCAGTTAGAGTCTTTCCCTCGAAGTCTGGATTTGGCTCGAACCTAGAGATAAGGGCGTTGTCACCCCCTCCCCTTATCTCAATTACCTCTGCCAGCTTTTCCCTTATCTTCTCCCTGATCTCTGGATCCTTCAGCCTCTCAACAAGCTTCTCATTTCCTCCTTCTCTAGCCCACTTGGGAATCCATGCCATCAAAGAGGTTCCACTCGCCCTGTAGGGATACTGGTCTGCCGTCACATCAATACCCTCTTTTCTTGCCGTTTCAATCAGGTCCAACATCTTGTCGCAAAGGTTCCAAAGGGGCTTGGCGAGGATCTTGAGATGTGAGATCTCGACCGAAACTCCTGCCTCCCTTCCTATTCTTATAGCTTCCTCTATGGCTTCGATTAGCCTTCCACCATCCCCTTCATCCCTTATGTGCGATGTGTAGATCCCTCCTTTTTCGGCCACAACCTTTGAGATCTCTATAACCTCTTCAGTCTTAGCATAGGATTGGGGAACGTATCTCAAGCCAGTGGACATGCCAACGGCTCCTTCATCTATGGATCTCGCCACCAGCGATTTCATCTCGTTGAGTTCCTTATCAGTAGGATCCCTAGCCTCATATCCCATTACGCTCAGCCTAATTGTTCCAAACCCAACTAATGCCGCCACATTTATGGAAATGCCGCTTCTTTCCAGCCTTTCTATGTATTCTCCCATGTAAGTCCAGTCGACATCTATCTCATATCTCTCAGCGATCCTTTCAGCTTCTTCCCTAGCCTCCCCAACAAGAGGAGCTGCAGATTGTCCGCAATTTCCAATTACTTCAGCGGTGATGCCTTGTCTAATTTTGCTGTCTGCAAAAGGGTTTACTAAAAGGGTATAATCAGAATGTCCGTGCATATCGATGAAGCCTGGAGAAACAACCAGTCCTGATGCATTTATCTCAAAATCTGGCTTAAAATCGGTTGTCCTGCCAATGCTTGCTATTATTCCCTTTTCTATGTACAAATCCCCTTTGTAACCGGGTTTTCCAGTTCCATCAACGATAATTCCATCTTTTATCAAGATACTTTGCATGTACCTTTATCCCCGAACACGATAGATGGATAAAATATAAGTCTCCAAGCTTTAAACAGAGATCGTGGAATAAGTGAAACTAATAGCTACAAAAACCCCTTCTTTCATCACAATAAGCTTGAAACCAAATCAAAATTCTACTTTAATCATCTTATCTGGATGTGTTTCATTCCATTGAATTATCTTACTCTTCCCTAGCTCGCATCCCCCGTATTTCTTTATACACTTCTCACAGTCATTTGGAGTAATTAACCACTGGTACAAGGGGTTATTCTTTTTACTTTTAGGATTACCTTCCTTAAAGAAACATTCGACTGGGCAAATGTACCTGAAGGGCTGCTTATCTTCGCTCATTTTTCATATCCCGTTTACTACGGGAATCTGAACATATAAAAGTCAATCGCACCATTAGTTAATTTTTTTAACAATTAAGGAAAATTTTTCAACTACCCTCTAAGCCTTCAAGAGCGTGTAATCTACAAAGATCTTTGTTTAGCTTTTTCCTTCATTGGTTGATTCTGCGGGAGGCCTGCCAAAGATTATGTGAAAGAGCTTCTTGAGTTGAGGAATTTGGGTTCCAAGTATGCTTCCAAGAAACGTAGTAAAGATGATAGCCAAGGTCGCACCAAGGGACCTTTCTGCAGATGCAGGAAATATTATGAGCACTAAAACGAAGATTATTCCGAGACCAACCTTTATTCCCTCAAATATGGGCTTTCCTGAGGATCTCCTCACTATAGAGTAGGAAGCAATAGCCCCTCCTAACATGTAGACAAAAAACGACAAAAGCACAATCATGGCCATAGTCCTTTCAGGGAATTCAGGAAGCTTCCCTAAGATAATTCCCCAGAGCCAAACAAGAGCACAGGCAAAGGTGGATGCTGCTAGGTAATCATAAAATGATAGACGGGTATCTTCGCTCAATTCGAACACTTTGGAATGATTTCATTCAATAAAAATTTTTATAGATGTCCTCTAAGGGTTACTGGGATTCTTTGATGCCCAAAATTCCTCTAGATCAGATGAAATTCATTTTAGCTACAGATGTTGGTAGTACAACTACTAAAGCTAGGTTCTTTAAGAAGACAGAGAATGGATGGAGGTATGTCATCAGCGGAGAGGCTCCAACCACCGTTGAGAAGCCCTATGAAGACGTAACACTCGGAGTTAGGAACGCGGTCAGAGAAGTAGAAGAGCTCACAGGACATAAACTACTTGCCCCCGGAGGGAAAGGTATTCTGATGCCCTCTAGGAGTAACGAGGGTGTAGATCTCTATGTAACAACGAGCAGCGCTGGTGGAGGGCTCCAAATGATGGTAGCTGGGCTCATAAGGAGCATGACAGCCGAAAGCGCAGAAAGGGCTGCCCTTGGTGCTGGGGCAATAGTGATGGACGTTATAGCGATAGACGATGGCAGGGAAATCTACCAAAAAATAGAGAGAATAAGGCATCTAAGGCCAGACATGGTGCTCTTAGCTGGGGGAACCGATGGCGGTAACTTAAAGGACGTAGTTGAGATGGCTGAGATTCTAAAGGCTGCGCAGCCGAAACCAAGGTTCGGAATAAGCTACAAGCTTCCTATTGTCTATGCAGGAAATAGAGATGCTAGAAACCACATTAAGGAACTTCTTGGGGAGGTTTTTGCCTTAACGATAGTCGATAACCTAAGACCTACTCTTGAGGAGGAAAACACAGAACCAGCCAGGAGATCTATACACGAGTTATTCATGGAGCACGTTATGGCTCATGCTCCGGGTTATGACAAGTTAATGAAGTGGACTGATGTCCCGATAATGCCGACGCCAGCTGGAGAAGGCATGATGATGCAACTGATAGCAAAAGTCTTCAATTGCAATGTCCTCGGCGTTGGATTGGGAGGAGCTACAACCAACATTTACTCCATTTATGATGGCAAATTTGTCAGGAGCGTAAGCGCTAACTTGGGGATGAGCTACAGCATATGCAATGTGATGAAGGAGGCCGGCATCGAAAACATAATGAGATGGCTGCCTTTCGAGAAGAGCGAAGATGACATCAGGAATAGACTTAGGAACAAGATGATAAGACCAACGACCATACCACAAACCCTTGAGGAACTGATGATAGAGCACGCAGTGGCAAGGGAGGCAATAAGGTTAGGGTTTGAGCATCACAAGACGCTGGCAAGACCATTGAGAGGAGCTAGGAGAAAGGGAACTCTTTGGGAAGGAGCTGAGATTTCCGATGTCTTTGCTCTTGAAGAGGTCTATGGAACCTACATAAAGATGATAAATGTCAAGATAATCGCAGGAACGGGAGGGTTGCTATCCCATGCACCAAGAAGGGTTCAATCTATGCTCGTTCTTACGGACGGATTCAGGCCAGAAGGAGTAACTAGGATGTTCCAGGATAGCGTTTTCATGATGCCTCACTTGGGCGTTCTTTCAACCGTTCACTCTCAAGCAGCTTGGGAGATATTCGATAAGGATTGTTTGGTGAGGCTTGGAACCATAATAGCTCCAAAAGGGACTGGAAAGCCAGGGGAGAAGGTTCTCGACTTCAAGATAGAGATGCCGGATGGGGCTACGATCAAGGATAGCATAAACTTCGGGGAGATGAAGAGGATAGAGCTTCCGGAAAAGGTAGAGGCTGATGCTTTCTTGGATCCAACAAGCCACTTTGATCTTGGGGAGGGGCCAGGAAAGGTAGTTGAGGCCAAGGTATATGGCGGAGTAGTTGGAATAGTCATAGACGCTAGAGGTAGGCCGTTAAACCTACCTGAAGACGATAAAGAGAGAAGAAAGAAACTTTTGGAGTGGTTTGAGGCCTTAAATGCTTATCCAAAGGAATTCCTTGATAAAATAAGGGAGGAATGGTTATGAAAGCCTCACAATCCTCTTATGCCTACACTCCGGGCTTGAAGATAAAGAGATTTATGATAGTAAGGAAGGAGAGAAAGCTACCCATACCAGGAAAAGTTTTGGTAAAGGAGGGCGATGCCGTTTCTTTTGATACCGTTGTTGCTAGGACATTTGTACCAGGAGACCCGTACATATTAAAGGTTGCTAGAGAGCTTGGAATTGAGCCAGAAGATCTCAAGTTCTACCTACTCAAGAACAAGGGGGACAGAGTAGAGGAGGGGGAGGTAATAGCCAGATACAGGACCCTTTTCGGATTGATAAACAGGGAATGCAGGTCTCCAACGACGGGGGTTATAGAGGACGTTTCAACAACGACAGGAAGGATGATAGTCAGAGGAGATCCAAAACCAGTTGAAGTAAAGGCCTATATATCTGGAAAGGTGACCGAGGTAATCCCAGAGGAAGGAGTCATAGTAGAGACGAGGGGAGCCTTCGTTCAGGGGATATTTGGAGTCGGAGGGGAAACAAATGGTGAGATTAAGGTTCTTGTCGACTCTTCAAGTGACATACTTGAAGCAGACATGATAGATGAGGATTGCAAAGGGAAGATCCTTATAGGAGGTTCCTTGATTACCAAAGAAGCTCTTTTGAAGGCTATCGAGTTTGGTGCCAGAGGCATTGTGGTAGGCGGTATAAAGGACACTGATTTAATGGACGTAGTTGGATATGAGATAGGAGTTGCGATCACTGGCCATGAGGAGATTGGGCTTACTCTCATCATAACCGAAGGCTTCGGGAAGATGGCCATGTCAAGAAAGGCTTTTAACATATTCAAAGAGTTTGAAGGCTACAAGGCAGCTATGAACGGAGCAACCCAGATAAGAGCTGGAGTGATCAGACCTGAGGTAGTCATACCCCACACAAAAGAGATAGCAGAATCAGAGCTCGTTGAACTTGAGGAGGGGATAAGACCAGGAACTCTCGTTAGGATAATCAGAGAACCCTACTTCGGTAAAATTGGAAGGGTTATAAACCTGCCTATCGAGCTACAGGTTATAGAAACAGAATCAGAAGTCAGAGTAGCCGAAGTAGAGCTTGAAGACGGAAGAAGAGTCATAGTATCGAGGGCTAACATAGAGATAATTGAGGAGTGAGATGAGGAAAGCATATTCTAACCCTATTTCTCCCCCCTCTTCTCCTTTTCCTTCTTTTTCTCCTCCTCTTGCATAAGCTCCTTTATTCTATTTATGATCTTGTCTACGTTCTCCTTCTTTGAAATAAGCATCACAAGATCTGTTCCTGTTTGTCCCCACTTTCCTAAGAGCGGGAGTATTGGGGACAAGTAGAACAAGGCTATTTGACCTCCTACAAAGGAGAGAGGCTTGTAGCTCTCTAAATAAAGGAGAGCCACCGTTCCAAATCCGGATTTAACGATTGTAGTGGAAATCTTCTCTATAAGCTCCTCCTCTTCCTCAGAGGACAATTCTCTCGGAATCATCTCAAAACCCTCCTTTGCCTCCAACATGTTTCACACAAAATCCCCCTTCCTTATAGGAGATAACCCTTTGAACTAATTATATGAACTAATTATAAACAAATCGATCTAACCAGGATAATCCAAAGATATACATTCCCATTTCAAATATAGAATCCAACATAATTAAGAATTTTTTGGAGAAATTGAAAAAGAAAGGGGAAGGGAAAAGTCACTTGAACTTTCTTAGGAAGGAACTATTCCTAGCCAGTCTCTGAGCAAGAATAGCATCCTGCCTTGGTACTGAGAGAACCTTGTCATGACGGTGTTTCCAAATGAGGCACCAAATGCCAAAAGCATTCCATATCTGCCTATTTTTGGCAACCAAGACATGGTGCCTATATGGACTTGTTTCACGGTGAAGATGAAGTGGGTAAGGCTTGTAATAGTGAGTATGAATATTATAATGGTGTTTAGGGTCCCTAGACCAGTTTCAGCAACTAAGGGGCCTGCGGTCGCGGCAATCTGTTTAATGAAGTCAGTGTGAACCATTCCTCTCATACTTAAACCTATACCTTGTCCTACGAGAAAAGCGATTCCATATCTGTATAGCCAGTAGTATGTGGGGTGATACCTAAAGTAGAGCAGAACTCCTACTATGAACGGAATGATGTAGATGATCTCCCCGCCCTTTAGGTGTGACCATCCGTATTTTTTGACGTTCTCAACTCCCATGACAAGGGCATGACCGGCAGCGACTCCGATAAATGTGTACTCTGCGAATTTGAATATTATGTTGTCTTTAAAGACGTAGCTGGTAGCAGCTATCGTGAAGAAAGCTGCAATCCAAATAGAAATATCTGTAGCTATCATAACTTAGCTCACCTCCTTTCCTCTAGCCGCAAAAAATGCTATATTTCCAAGGACTATTAGTATCAGAACCCATAACTGGGTTAGGTTCAGGATGTCAGTGGTTTTCATTGCATCTCCTGGCTCTCCTATCAACTTCTCATACTCAGCTGCGCCTCTGATTCCGTCTAGCATGCCAGTTAGTGCCCCAGTATCGTAGTACGGCTTGAGTGATGGTGTCATCATGCTAAGCCATCCGCCACATGTGGTCTTCTTGTACCTGCTATATGCTTGGTACACCCATCCTTCAGCTACCTCTCCTGCAGTCGTTAGATAGGCAACTACATCTATGTCATCTGCACCCTTAATGTTGGCCATCATGGGAAGCGTGTCGATGGACTTGCCCGTATAATCAACCGGAGCCGCGGAGTGTAGATCTCCAAGCACTGCAGCCATAGCCGTCTGAACACCCGCCATATATCCCAAGAAGACATAATCTTCTCCGTACTTTGCTCCATATACCTCTTCGGGTTTGACCTCGTCCATGATCAGTGGATATATCACTGCTCCTTCTTGCTGCGTGGCCATTATGACGACCTTTAGATCCTTGGAGAAGCAGTGCCTAAGGATTGCTATGGAGGCAGGACCCAGTGTTGGGTATCCGCCCGATCCGAACCCTATGTCGAAAAGCACGACATCTCCAGGCTTCAGCTGATCTATCGCGTTATAATAGTCCATAGTGGATTCAGAGATTACTGGCAGGATGCCAAGGGGTTTTATCAGTGGTATTGCCATCAAAATAACTAAAATAGTCATGACGAGCCAACGAGGCATGGCACCAACCTTC
>QMVZ01000083.1 GCA_003661365.1 Thermoproteota archaeon
GATAGGGCTAATCATACTTTACATTCTTGGCTTTAAACTGGACCTAATACCTCTGGCAGGGACTATAACTAGAGGGAAACATCACGCGAACTTCCTTGATTACGCTATAGACTATCTGTGGCATATGATAGGCCCTACCCTAGCGCTTGCTCTCTCATTTGTTGGAAGTTTCTACCTAATAATGAGAGATACTGTCTTAGATGTTTTCACGGAAGATTATATGGAGGCAGCAAGAGCTAAGGGTCTTTCAGATAGGACGATTCTTTTCAAACATGCTATGAGGAACGCTATGCTTCCTATGATCACCTTCATAGCCATGAATATGACATATCTCATATCTGGAGCCACCATTACAGAGACCGTCTTTTCATGGTCTGGGCTGGGACTTCTAACGTATGACTCGGTTCTATCTGCTGATTACCCAGTTATCCAAGGTATCTTTCTACTTTATGCCACAGTTGTCGTACTATCGAATTTCATCGCCGATGTACTGTATGCTTTCCTTGATCCAAGAATAAGATACGGGTGATGATGACCGAATGACCTTTAATTTGAAATTTTCAAAATTAGAGCTAGTCGCTATCACCATCATTTTAGTTTTGGACGTGTTATCTGGAATCTTCTTAATCAAAAATCCAGTTCTAGCCAAGATCTCCCTTTATTTGCTCTTCAACGCATTCTTCGCCTCTTGGATATACATAGCTATGAAAGGAAAAACCCCGCTGGCCATCAGTTACATCATAATACTTGTAATCGCTGGAAGTTCTGTTCTTCTCCTAGATAAACTTTCAACATGGTTTTTAGTGGATGGAGGAGCAGAGGATAAGCTTCTATTTTCTCTAAAACTAGTTCTTGGATTAATTGTCTTTTCATCTGCGATACTTACCTTCAAGGGATTTAGGATTCTTCATGCGAAGGTAAGATCGCTGGTTTTTGCTTTCTTTTTAGCTGGAGTTGGCTTGTCTTTAACTCTTGTTTGGCCTCCTCTTGGTATTACTGTCCTGATAGTGGGTTTGCTCTTTCAAAAAAAGAGAAGCTTATCAATAGGACTTATAGCAGCTATCTGGTTATCCTATTTGCTTGAATTCGCAAGTTATCACCTTAACTTTAGTTCTCCTCACGTATATGAGGGTGTAAAGCGGATTTTATCCATGTCTCCTGCTTTCATTTACCACATACTCTGGCTTCAGTTGCTCTGTGTGACTATTCCAATAGTTTGGAGGAAGCTATGGGAGAATAAGGACAAGTTTGAGCGAAGATGGCTGCTGTTTAGCGAATCTAGGATGGGAAAAATTGGTTTGGTGTTAGTGCTATCGATGGTATTAATGGGGATATTTGCCCCATACATAGCTCCCTACCCATACGACCAGTGGTCAGATGAGATGAATAGTCCGCCTAGCTCGAGACATTTGCTTGGAACGAACCATTACGGACAAGATATCTTGAGCAGAGTTATCTGGGGGAGTAGAATCTCGCTCATAGTTGGTTTCACGGCTGCAGGTCTTTCAGTTCTCATTAGAACGGCAATCGGAATGATCAGCGGGTTTTACGGAGGGATTATAGACACAATCCTTATGCGCATAACAGATGTGTTCATCTCAATTCCAACCCTTCCTCTTATGCTGGTCTTCGTTTCCATATTTGGAAAAGGGCTAGGAAACATAATCTTGGCCCTGTCCTTACTTGGTTGGACAGGAACTGCTAGAACAGTGAGAAGCCAAACCCTTTCTTTGAAAGAGAGACCACTTACAGAGGCTGCTAGGGCAATAGGTGCTTCAGACAGTCAAATACTCATCAGACATATGCTTCCTAACTTGTTACCTCTAATCTTAGCAACGATGATAATAAAAGGATTGTGGACGCCATTTTGTCTGAAGCTGGGCTCAGCTTTCTAGGCTTTGGCGTCCCATTCGGCCCTCCAAGTTGGGGAATCATTCTTCACTTTGCAGACAGGAAGGGTGCTATAACTAGAGGGTTATGGTGGTGGTTCCTCCCGCCCGGCGTAATGATAATGCTTCTCGTCCTCGGCTTTGCGTTCATGAGCCACGCAATTGATCAAATAATCAACCCGAGGTTAAGGAGGCGTAGAAAATGAGTGTTTTGGAGACAAGGGATCTGAGGACCTATTACTCCCTCGTAAATAGCGTTGTTTACGCCGTGGATGGAGTATCATTTGACATAGAAGCTGGCGAAACATTTGGACTTGCAGGGGAGTCTGGTTGTGGTAAGACAACCGTGGCCAAAAGTATCATGAAAATTCTTTCAGATAACGGATACATAGCAGGAGGAAAGATCTTGATAGACGGAGAAGACATAGTTCCCCTTAGTGAGGAGGACATCAAGAAAGTTAGGTGGAGGAAAGTCAGCATGATCTTTCAATATGCTATGAACGCATTCAATCCCGTTTTAAAAGTCGGAGATCAGATTGCTGAGATATTATTTGAGAAAGAGGGCTATTCTAAAGATGAAGCTTATGATAGAGTAAGAGAGCTGTTTTCTATGGTTGAGCTAGAGCCCTCTAGGATATATGACTATCCTCACGAGTTTAGCAGGGGGATGAGACAAAGGGCCATAATCGCACAAGCTCTAGCACTTAACCCAAGGCTTCTAATAGCTGATGAGCCAGTAACAGCTCTGGATGTTGTAACCCAGGGGAAGATCATAAAGCTCCTAAAAAAGCTTCAAAGAGAACTCAATTTAGCTATTCTTTTCATCACTCACGATCTCTCTGTGATTGCTGAGGTTTCTGATAGGGTAGGCATAATGTACGCAGGAAACTTGGTCGAAGTTGGTGATGTGGTAAGAGTGTTTAAAGAGCCTCTTCATCCGTACACAGCAAAACTAATTGGGGCTTTCCCAAGCATTATTGGAGAGAAGAAAAGACTTGAGTTTATACCGGGAGCTCCTCCGGATCTTTCATCACCTCCTCCGGGATGCAAGTTTCACCCGAGATGCCCTTACGCCAAAGACATTTGTAGGAAAGAAAAACCAGTTCTTAGAGAAGTCAAAAAGGACCACTTATCCGCCTGCCATTTTTCGGGAGAGTTGGATTTGTGAGGGGGTTCGCATGACTCAAAAGGTCTTGGAAGTTAGAAACTTGAAAAAGTGGTTTCCAGTAAGAACTGGAATCCTTGCCTCCCTCTTAGGAAGAGAGCAAAAGTATGTTAAGGCCGTTGATGGCATAGATTTTGAGATAAATGAAGGAGAAGTCTTATGTCTTGTTGGAGAGTCTGGTTTTGGTAAGACAACTACGGCGAGAACTGTTTTAAGGCTTATAGAACCGACCGATGGAAAAATAATCTACAGAGGCATGGATTTAACCCAAGCAGATAGACAACAGCTTAGAACTCTAAGATCTAAGATAAATGATCTTTCAAAATCCATTTGAGGTTCTTGATCCAAGGATGTCTGTCATGTCGTTAGTTGGAGAGGGACTAGAAGTAAACGATCTTGTGGCTTCAGAACAAGAGCTAAGGGAAAGAGTGTTTGATGCGTTGGAAAAAGTGAGGTTAATACCAGCAGAAGATTTTGCAAGAAGATTCCCCCATGAACTTAGCGGTGGTCAACTCCAGAGGGTAGCAATAGCTAGAGCCCTTGTCCTTGGACCAGATTTTATCGTTGCAGATGAGCCAGTTTCAATGTTGGATGCAAGCATCAGGATAGAGATAATAAATCTGATGATGGAGTTAAAGAAGACTCTTAACTTAACCTATCTCTACATAACGCATGATATAGCTCAGGCCAGGTATATTGGAGATAAAATCGGAATAATGTACCTAGGCAAAATCGTGGAACAAGGCCCGATGGAAGAAGTCATAAGAGATCCTCTTCATTCGTATACAGAGGCGCTAATAAGCAATGTACCGTTCCCGATCCGACTGTGAAGAGAAGGCGCATTCTCCTTAGAGGAGAGACACCTACTCCAGTAGATCTTCCAAAGGGATGCAGATTTCATCCAAGATGCCCGTATGCCAAGGATATATGCAAGGAAAAGGAACCAGAGATGATAAAATTAAATGATAGGACGGTTATGTATCACCTTGTTAAGTGATAAGAACTAAAATAAGGAGTTAATAAAACTCCTGACTGCTGAGATTTCATTAGTTAGCCTTTCTAACCCGGTTAGGAATTCAACTCCTTTTTCTGATACTTCAAAGATTAATGGTCCTCTTTCGCACAGTGTAACTATCACTCTTGAGTAGAACAATTCTTTCTGCCTTACCTTCACTTCTTCTAAAGAGTCTCTCAAATCTAAACCAAAAAGAAGGTTAATTGCATATTTCTGTCCTAACAAGTGAGAAAGGACTGTTGAGTACTTTTTTTCGCTCCTTGTGAATCCCGGAGACGCTGGAAGGATTAAAGTCAACCTAAGTCCAGCGTAAATTTTCTTCAGAGCATTCCTCACTTCAGCGATTTTTTTGTCTGTGTCCTGAACCCAACCAATTACCCTATCAAAAAAAGAGTTCAAATCTAATCCGCTTAAAGGAAAGACAATCACATCGGTTTCAGACTTTTTTCGTTTCTGTTTTAGCAAAACAGGTCTAAACAAGGGAACGACTTGGCCAAGCTCTTTGGGAAATTCCAAAAAACTGGCGTTGATAGCTGTTTTACCTCTCTTAAAGAGGCCTTCTCTCGTCCTTACTTCGTAATCTACCAAGTAGTATGGCAATAATGCCTTTATCGTATTGTAATCTCTAATTTTCATCTTATCCAGCTCTTTCTCGATAAGATCTTCCTCAGGCCAATTGTCTGGTGTTACTAACAACATCTATAGCCTCTACCATAGTAGTTTGGATCACCTCTTTAAAGATAAAGAGCAAGACGTGATAAGGAACTCTAACCCTTAGTAGAAGAGTTCGGCCAATTTCTTTCCTAAAATGAGAGCTGTGGATAGCGTTAAGGAGAGAACGAATAGCGAACTACTCACCAGTACTAAATAAGATATGTCCAGAAGATCTCCAAGTGAGAGAAGAGAGACGCTTGCTAGTACCGGTAACCAGATTATTTTCTGCCAAAATGATTTATTTAGAAAATTCCTGCGCCTCAAAGCCAGAATAATTACCATCACGCAAGGTGCCACATAGATCATACCTATTAATGAGCTGGCCACAGTTCCAGCGAATATAATTCCTATCTCCGCGCTAATTGGCGAAAGCAATTCATAAGCCAGAAATGAGAGGTCGAGAATACCCAGCAGAGGATATAATAGGAGTCTCGTTAAAGTTCGGACAAACGCATGTCTTGATATGAATTTCGCAACCGGAGTGCTCCAAGCGTAGTAAAACGTATTGAAAGCATGCATAAATTCCCTTCCTGCAAAGGTTTTCATCACTAAATCGTCTCTGAAATGTCTAAGTTTCTGAACCTGAGTGGATAGTTCAGATCCGAAGGCTGCTGTGGCTATTATGCACCTTTTCTCCTTCTCTATCGTTAGAACAACGCTAGTTGTTCTTGTGATTCCACCACCTGTTCCGATTATTAGTAGTGAGAAGTTCCCCGTAGTCTTACCCGCAATTATATTGAGAGAAGCAACCCCGTTTGGTGTAACGGATTGCGGAGAGAGCGAAAAAGATGCATCTCCTGGGAGCCCTTGAACGCTCAGACTAACAGGTTCGGGAGTGCCTGCTAGTAGGATTACGTTTATGACTATAGAAGCAGACGTCTCAGGTGAAATACTAAGCTTAGATGGGAATGCTGAAATAGAGAAATCAAAGGGTTCAGGTGAAGGCGTTGGAGTTGGTGTTGGGGTTGGAGTTGGGGTTGGAGTCGGAGTTTGAATAGGAAGTTCTGTGATTTCCATGATAAAGGGGTTCGAGTACTTTTTCACTCCTCCGCCAATCCCGACAACATGCAGGGTATAGTTTCCTGTGGGAGTTTTATTGCTTGTCCTAATTGTTAACGTCGCAGTAAAGTCAGGAGGTACATTACTAACGCTGGAAACTATGGAACATCCAGAAGGAAGGCCTGCGACCATCAACGAGACAGGTGATTTGAAATCTCCTAGCGCAGTTACGTTCACTTCGTAGGTAGCGTAACCTCCCTGCGTTGTATTTCTGTAGGCTGGTTTTACTGAGATATTGAAGCCAAATGCCTCGATCACCTCTAACGTTATAGTTCCGTAGTGGGTTCTTCCTCCTCCAGATCCCACTATAGTTATAGTGTAGGTTCCTAGGGGAGTCGAGCTAGATGTCATAATGGCCAGGGTAGAAGTGAAGGGTGGAGTCAGTGATTCGATAGAGAAGGTATAACTCGCTCCGGGAGGAAGTCCAGTCGCATTTAGGTTTACTGTGCTGGTGAAACCCTTGGTTGCTCGAACAACAACGCAAAATGCGATTGAATCTCCCTTCTGAACGGATCCTTGCTTAGGATTAACGGATATCGAGAAGTCCGGGATCATTACGTGGAGTACAACTTCAGCCTCGGTCTTAGGACTCCTTCCAGCTCCTCTTGCAGTTATAAGGAGGGTATAGTTCCCAGGAGGCGTGTAAGAACTTGTATTAATCCTCAATTTAGCGGTAAATGGGGCTGTACCTTCATCAGGGGTAAAGGATAACTCTACCCCGGGAGGAGTGAAGTCGGTCCACTCGTAAGAGAGCGATACGGTCCCTGTGTAAGTTCCATCCACATCTACACTGTATGTGCAAATGCCTCCTGGATAGGTCTCGTTCTTAGGAGGGTCAACCCTAACCGATAATGTTCCATCCGTAAGAAGGAATGAAGCTTCATCAGCCTCTGGATTAAAGGAGGAAAGAGGTATTGGCGCTATGAAAATCAAAAAGAGAATTAGATAAGTTAGTAAAACCCTCCTCATTATTTCTTGATCTTTTTCAACCTAGTATTTAACAGTTTTCCGGCAAAATAATTCTATAAGACATTTAGATGTCTATCTATGGCTTAGACGTCCTAAAAACAAAATTTGGTTGCTTAAGGGACGTTTATAGTGAAATGCACTCTGTTCGGTTGAAATAAGGCAAGAACTAGATGTTGTCCTTGTTTTTAGAAGACCGATGAAAATAATCCCCCTCATTTTAGATGCTACATCAGTGAATTCTGAAGCGAAAAGTTGAATTAGATCAGTCCTACTCTTGTAAGCATCCAACAACAAAATGGTGTAGTGCTGTTGTGGGCATTTCTATCTGCCATTGCCACCGGAGTTATATGGGGAATCACCCCAGCACTTTATTCAGAGGCTACACGTCGTAATGGTCCTATCTGCGCAAATGCTTGGAAGAGTTGGGGTGCCTTAACGATCAGTTGGCTCATCATAACTGTGCTTGATCTCTTCGAGGTCCCAAGTCCAAAAACTTTCACCTATATAGCTTTAAACAGTCTCCTTGGAGCTGTAGCAGGGGAC
>QMVZ01000084.1 GCA_003661365.1 Thermoproteota archaeon
CAAACTGCTTGGATTTACGACCACTAGGGCTAGGCAGGTTCTTCTTAGAACAGAACCAAAAAAGATTGCAAACCTAGCTAAAATCATAGAAGAGGTTCCACAGAAATATCCAACGAATTTGGCCTTACTTTCAGGAGAAATTAGACCAGGAAAATTAGCCTGGTCCCTAGCATTTCGTGAACACCCATCAATTCTAACTAAAGCGATCAAGATAAGGGTTGCTAGATTTGAATTTATTTCGCTGTTTTTTGAGCTAGAAAAATCACCCCATCTCTCTTTTTATGGAGTACCAGCCTCAGGACCTGGAGAAATATTTAATGCGCTCGGAGCTACATTAACAATCGCAAATAGTTTGGAAGCGAGCGAGTTAAAGACTCTTTCATGGGAAAGATACCTTTGTCCTTTCGAATCGGCTGAATTTGAAGTGGTAAAGCAGATCCCGCTTCTTAGGCTAAGAGTTGACTAGATCTAGGGGCTATCCTTTGATCCGTGCCTTTTTAGATATACCTCAACTGGATCGTAGTTTAATCTCTCTTTGAGTATCCTTCTTCCTTCTTCTGTTAGATCCAAGGGAGTCCACGGAGGGTCTAGAACAAGCTCAACGCTCACCTCTTTAGCTTCCTTTATCTCCTCTTCAACGCTTCTCTTAGCCATTCCAAGGATGAAGAAAGCCATAGGGCATCCAGGAGCCGTCATGGTCATTTTTATTTTGATAATAGGACCTTCTAATATCTCTATTTCCCGTACTAAGCCTAGGTCAACAATATTTATCCCTAACTCAGGATCTAAAACCTTTTTAAGAGCAGATCGAACTCTTGCTTCAAGATCCTCCAAACAAGCCACCACCTAATCTTTCTACATGTTGCATTCAAAATGTTTCTTCATCCTTAAGCAAGAACTTGTCAAGCAAATCTCTTGCTCTCTCCCTCTTGTGTTGATGCTCTTCCAAGAACTCAACTATCCTCCCTATAAGTTCTTCCTTACATTCACCACAAAGCAAATCGCCTGACATGCACCTCAACCTTCGTTCCTCAAGTGCCCCATCATCTTCCTCAAATATGAAAGCGTAGTAGTAAAATACTGGACAAATGCTTGGATTTCCTCCCTTTTCCTTTTGTTCGGCTATAGTAGGTCTCCCTCCTGTGAAGGCATTCCATATCTTTTTCCTGACAGCATCTGGCGAATCTGTAGTGAAGATTGCGCTCATGGCCTCGCTTGAGCTCATTTTCCCAGCACCAGAAAGACTGGGCAAGAATTTGCTATGAAATATCGCAGGCTTGTAAAATCCAAGCTTCGGTGCAATGTCTCTGGCAACCCTGAAATGGGGATCCTGATCAACTGCTAGCGGAATTAAACAGGGAACATTCTTTTCACTTATGAAAGACTCTATAAAAGCTGGAGCTGCTTGAATGCTTGTGAAGAATATCTGGCCTATATTAGAGCTTTCGGTAAAACCGAAAGTTGCTCTAACAGTTGAGAAAGTTATCTTCTTGGCGCAGCCAAGGGCTATCTTATACAACACCCCAATGTAATCGGTATCCAAGAATATTCTAGTCTTATCCTGATTGAAACCAAGGGCTATTACATCTAACGCGTTGTCTAAAGCGTATCTTCTTGTTTTTTCTAAGGTGAGTTCTGGTTTGAAGAGGAACTTCTCGTCATCTGTCATTTGAAAGTAAAGCTTTACATCGAATCTGTCCTGCAACCACTTAGTTAAAAACCACGGAACCATGTGGCCCAGGTGTGTGTGGCCAGAGGGACCCCTTCCAGTGTACAGGTAGAACTTTTCCCCTTGTTCATATTTATCCAATATCCAATCAAGATCCCTATGAGCAAAGAAGATCCTTCTTCGTAATAGTTTGTGTGTCCCTCCGGCCAACTCAGTGAGTCTTTTGTATAGCTCCTGGTTAAGAGGAGTTAGTCCGAATTCTGCTACTAATCTCGCATAATCTACTTTTCCGCGCACTTCCCAAGGTGTTACTAGGAACTCATTACTATCCTCCCTCAAAGAAGACCCCCCTAGAAAGCAGCTGGCAGATCATACTGCAAAACGTTCTATCTGCCTTTAGGGTAGACAGAGCGTCACCAAAAGCCAACACCAGACCTCATGATCAACTAGTTTAATTTTGACCATTAGATAAAAACATGATGTGATGAATCTTATCAACCTTATCGTTACTTTATTAAGATTGAGGGGACATATCACAAACGAAGATGCCGGCTTCAGAATCTGAAGAATCTGTTGTGAGATGGACTGCTGAATCCCTTTCAATTACAGCCGTTGGTATTTGGACTGCTGTTGTCCTGCTTTGGGCTCTCTACAGCGGGAAGCTGAGCTTTGGACAAGGAATAGTACCTTTAGCTCAAATCGGCTTTGTTCTACTTATTTGGGGAATAGGAGCGCTTATCGTTGCAGGTGGTAGTGGATTAATCTATGGAATGACTGCGAAGAAAGAAGAAGTCGTAAAGGTCGAAGAAATAGCGCCTCCAAATGCCTTCCTAGGACCACATCCTCAAGCAGTAAAGGCAGGACGCTTCATATTTGTGTCTTATCAACTCCCCCTAAATCCAGTTACTGGCCAGATAATAAAGGGTGATACTCTCTTACAGGCGAGAGCAGTTCTAGACTCATTAAAAAATCTCTTACTCTCAAATGAGAAAGGATTAGAGAATGTCATTAAGCTTACTTTCTATGTAACGAGTCTTGAAAAACAGCATGACATCGAAAGAGCTTATCTAGAAACCTTTACTCACGGAAGACCAGCTATGACAATAGTTGAGGTCTCTGGTCTTCCCTTCGGTGTTGATGTAGCTCTAGATGCTATAGTCAGGGCGTGATAAGGCCTGCCTCCAGGAACTTCCTCCTTACGGTGCCATAGGCAGTTAGAGCAGACATAGCAGTAGCAGCCCTCTCGGGCGAGGGATAAGCAGGAAATCCAAGTTCTTCAAACCTTTCCCTAAAAGCAACTGCATACTCGCCTTGACCTATATCACAGAAAACAACTGGTTTGTCAACTCCTCTGGCAACTTCTGCCAATTTCTCCGGGAGATTCCCAGTCAATCCAGGTACGTGATGTAAGGCTAGTACAATTACCCCATCAACAACAGGACTCTCCAACAGTATTTCCAGGGATCTTACATACGCTTCATCGTTTGTAGATCCGGTTAGATCAATTGGATTCTTAACAGAAGCTATTGGTGGAATTATTCCCTTACGTTTCAACTCTTCTAGCCTCTCCTCTGTCTCTCCGGACAAGTCTGCAATTATTTGGCCTCTACTCTCCAGTTCATCAACAGCCATGACTCCAGCACCTCCTCCATCGGTCAGTACAGCAATACGTTTCCCTTTGGCTGGTGGTTGCATAGAAAGAGCCTTAGCCACATCAAAAAGTTCCTCGACATTGTTTACTCTTATGATCCCGGCTTGTCTAAAGGCAGCATCGTAGACATCATCTCTTCCAGCCATTGCTGCTGTATGAGAAATAGCGGCGCGAGTTCCAGCCTTCGTCCTGGCTGCCTTTAGTACTACTATCGGTTTACTAAGGACGGCTCTTCTAGCAGCTTCTATGAATTCTTTGCCCCTTCCAAGAGATTCTATGTAAACAAGGATAACTCGAGTTTTGTAATCGCTTGCAAGGTAATCTATAAGCTCTGCTTCGCCCACATCAGCTCTGTTTCCATAACTGACAAACTTCGCTAATCCCAGTTTCTCTCCAGCCATATAGTCCAAACAAGCTACTCCAAAGGCTCCTGATTGAGTAATGAGAGAAATAGAGCCAGGTTTTGGGCGTGGAAGAGACTCAAAGACTTTTCCTCCGATCTCTTTCTCATAAGGAAGGAACATTGTGTCTACCCCTGTTTCGGGACACAATATTCCAATGCAGTTGGGTCCAACCAGTCTGATACCATGTTTCTTCGCAACCTCAACAAGTTGTTCCTGTAGGGCAACTCCTTCTCCACCTATCTCGGCGAAACCTCCGCTAATGACTACAACGTTCTTTGTACCAAGCTTCCCAAGTTCATCAACTGCTCCTGGAACAAATTTTGCTGGGATTGCTATTACTGCCAAATCAGGGGCTGAAGGAAGCTGAGATATTGATGGATATGTTGTCACACCCAAGATCTCCCTGGCATCAGGGTTAACAGCATATAACTCGCCTCTAAATATCCCTTTATCCTTATTCTCCTTTAATATTCGTAGAATCTCATGACCAACTTTGCCTGGCTTTCGAGAGGCACCTATAACTGCTATTGAATCTGGATAGAAGAACTTGTCGAGGAGTAACATTAGGTTTAGAGAGGGACATCAAAAAATTAAACTACACGCGATTTAGAGAAACCCGATAAGAACCTCAAAACTTCTTGGACCTACAGCACAATGCTCTGAAGAGGCTAAGGTGATTCCAGATCTAGTGCTTGCTTCAATTCCCTGGCTTTTTGCCTCTTTCTTGCTACTTCCTCAGAATGCTGGCCTATTCTCTGTAAAAATTGCTCTAATTCGCTTTGATTAGTTCCCTCTACCGAGGCAAGCAATTCCTCATGAAGATCGTAGTAGACCTTTGCTATGTCAACAAGCTTAGTTATCTTGGGTATCTCGGGCTCAACTAAAATTACGGCAACGTCAGATTCATCCGCGCCCTCTTCAAGCCTTCGTAGACCACTTGCAATATCAATTCCATTTATCTTGCGCAAGAAAAATCTCTTCACATCTAAAAATCCCTTAACGCTGAAGTTTTCTTCCGGAATTCTAAGGACAAAAACCGCTCTAAAAGCAGTTTCTGGGTCGCACTGAGCCATCTTACCCTCCTCAAGGGCAAGTTCAGCCAACAGATCGAGTACGTTCCCGACGGTTTCTGATCTAACCTTGGCATAACAAGGCACACAGAGAGTTGCTTCTTTCATCTTTAAGATAGATTTAAGACTCTGGGCCGATAACTCGCCCCCTATCCCAGTTCCTAAAGAAGACGTTTCTTCAAACATAGCCTTTAGGAAAGAAGAGATCTTCTCATCAACTTCAATCAAACCACCGCCAACACCTTCCTTGCTAGAAGAAGGGACAAATAGGTCGTTGTCAATCAACAATATGGAATCCGCATAATCTAAGAGGTTGGAAATAGAGATTATGGAGTTATATGAGAATTTTATTGGCTCTATAGGGTACATCGAAGGGAGGATTCCTAAGACGATAATTGGTGGAACAACACTCTTATCAGAGAAATATTCTCTAAGGTATTTAACTAGAACTGGAGTGGCTCCAGCTCCAGTTCCTCCGCCTAAGGCGGCAAACACCATTATTACAGGAGCTCTTTCAACCCTTTTCTCGCTAAGAAACGTCATTATCTTTTCCTTACTATCATCTTCTTGCATTAACTTCATGGCAGACTTCCATTGTCCACCAACACCTTCTCCAGACTCGCCTAGAAGGATGAAATTCTCTCCAAGTGAGGTCAATTCATCTGCTGTTCTTGAAGAGGTATCTAGTGCTAAGGTTCCGTAAAACCTATCCTCTCCAAGCTTAGAATACACTTGATCAAGAATCCTAGTCCCACCAGAACCAATGCCAATACCAAGTAATTTCAATCTGGTACTCCTCCTTTTATTTCAACGATAAAAACCTCAAGCACGCCCTTTAATTTGCCAATCTCTTCTTTTATGTTCTCATAATCATTTTCATCTTCTATCAATTCGATCTTGTCTTCAATGTTCTCTAACTTGATAATAATTCCTTCCAATACCTTTTTCTCCTTCTCCTTTAGTGATGGAAGGCGATGAATTTCTTCTATTTTCTTTCTTATTCTCAGGGTCATGTCTCTAAGCTCTTCTCTCATCATATTTAGCTTTAATTCTGATGATTTTTTTCTTAGAAAGAAGAATCCCTCTCTTTCCTCAACCACACCTTCTTTCATCAGTCTCTTGACAACCCATTCCTTCCATTCTTGAGGAATTGAGGATATCTGCTCAAGAGAAACTCCTGTATCAGCTGAAAGCTCCTTAACCACTCTATTTTTCCAGAGCGGGTACATTTTTTTGGCATCATCAATTTTCTGCTTCCAAGTCTGTAGTTTTTCAGAAACCTCTTTTAGATAAGAAAGAACAAGTTCTATTCTTTTATCAGGGGTTTCTGAGGGCGTAATGAGTCGTATCTCCTTTTTCCATTCGTTAATCCCTGCTAAAGTCTTTAACTCACTATCGGCCCTAGAGATTTCCCTAACTAGTTTTCCTATATCCACCAATTTGATCATGAGATCCTCAACAACTTTAAGCTCAGCACTTTTCTCCTTGAACTGATCTGCTGATTTCATAGTGCGATCTTGTCTCACAGAATTTAGCTTTTGGGCTAAACTATAGTAGACTGTCTCAAATGTTCCTTTGCCTACCATCGAATCCAGTATTAGGCAGGTTCTGAGTACCTTTGGCAACAGCTTCTCAGCTTTCCTTAGACATAAAATGAAGGCCTTAATTTGGTCCACAATTTCTAAGAACTCAAGAAGCTCTTTTTTCATGACCTCTAACGCCGCCATATCATCTCTAATGTTAGAAATGTCGATTTCAACCTCTTTCTCTTCTATGGATCGGAGCAAGTAGGTGTTTTTGTCAATTAACTCCTTAATAAAGGGAGCTTCGATGTCGCTCTGATTAATGAAATCCCAAGTTTTTTCTATTTGGGTTAGTAACAACTTATTGTCTTCTAATAGTTTTCTCACATTTCTTTGGATCTTTAAACTGGATTCTAACTTCATCTTTAAGTTGGATATCTCTATATCTATCCTATTCAGCTCTCTTATGCTTTCCATTAATTCTGCCGCATTTAAATGAAGGGAATGTTCTATCTGGTTAAGAAGATGTGCTCCTTCATCTAGAGAGGAAAAAGCATCTTTTCTAACCTTTAATTCTGAGATAAGCCCTTCAACCTCTTCCAATTTGAATCTAACTTTCCTTGCTTTTGATTTTAATGCTAAAAGAAGATCCTTTTCTATTTCTATTAGTACGCTTTCTATAAGTTCAAAAATAGCTACAATTTTTTCTTTGTACCTCCTAATGCTACCACTAAGAAGAACTGATCTATTGGCTAGAATCTTCTTGTTGTAAAAGGGATCCTTAATCATGGTATCAAGCAGATGTACTAATCTTTGGTAAATGGCCTCTCTTGATGCTTTGTACTTAGTTATAATCTCTGGAGCTGTCTCGGAGTATCCCTCTAATAACTCTTCTATTAACCCTATTTTGTTCAATATTGATAGGATATCGTCGAGTAAACCGTCTTGTGAAAGGTTCTCAACTAAAAGCGCTGCTTGTTTCCTTCCATGACGTTTTATTAACGTCTCTTCTAACCGCTTTC
>QMVZ01000085.1 GCA_003661365.1 Thermoproteota archaeon
GACTAGTTAGCTCCTTATGCCCTTTTACCATATGACATTGGAGTTCCATGCACAATCATTTTGATTTTTAACCGGGAGGGCAAAACGGATCTTGAGAATAGCTAAGGTGATCTCCGATCGTCTGCAGAGCTAGAGCGCTTCAAAAAGAACTAGGTTTTACGGAACTTAGGCCTCTAGATGGGGGGATCATGGATATGAGCTTTAGTTACCGTTTCAAAGCTCCCTTAAGGTGAGATATCGCTTCATCCCTTCCCATGGAGTAACCACAATAATCACATGTAATAACTAATGGAACCTTCCTCTTTACGGTGAAGGAAGTCTTAATGGGCTCTCCTGCAGAGTTGGTGATGCAATTGGGATTTGGACACTTCAATATGCTTATTAACTTGTCTTCCAATTCCACACTCCTCTTCTCCACAACTTTCCAGTCCCTAATCAGGTTTATCGTGGCCGATGGTGCGACTATTGCTATCCTGTCCACTTGTTCTTGGCTGAGCTCTATCCACTCTATTTTCACCATGTCTTTCTTTCCTAGCTTCTTACTTGGCACGTTCATGACTACAGCCACGGTATAGCCTTCCTTTCCGGTTATTCCCAAGATCCTAAGGACATCAAGAGCTCTTCCAGCAGGGATGTGATCAATGACCGTTCCAGCCTCTATTTTTCTAACCATGAGGTGCTCGTTTTTACCAATTCCCTCCATCTGGTTTCACCGGTCAACATCATAATCTTTCAAGTTTACCCCATTCGCTTGCCGAAAAATACCTCAAGTAGAGCTTTTCATCGCTCACCCTAATTAAAGACAACTTACTTTCAGCAGACTTTAGCTTAGATCTTTCCAAGCAAGCATTCAAAAACCCAACAAAAAGGGGATGAGGCCTATCTAACCTTGATTTAAATTCTGGGTGAGCTTGAGTCCCAACAAAGAAGGGATGACCTTTAATTTCTATGAACTCCACTAGCTTACCATCGGGGGAGGTTCCCGAAACCGTTAGTCCACACTTTATGAGAAGTGGGACGTATTCTGGGTTTATCTCATACCTGTGCCTGTGTCTCTCATGAACCAGTTCTTTTCCGTAAATCCTTCTGACTAATGTTCCCTCCTTAATAACTGCCGGGAAGGAGCCAAGCCTCATGGTCCCTCCAAGCTCATCTATTTCTTTCTGCTCTGGAAGGATATCTACAACTGGGTGTGGGGTCTTTGGGTCTATCTCTGTTGAATTGGCCCCTTCCAAGCCGCACACATTTCTCGCAAACTCGACAACAGCAAGCTGCATTCCAAAGCAAAGACCCAAATATGGAACGTAATGAGTCCTGGCGAATTCTATTGCCTTGATTTTTCCTTCAACTCCCCTGCTCCCAAATCCACCTGGCACTATTATCCCGTCAACCTCCGACAAAAGTTTTCCCGGGCTACTACTCTCTATATCGGTCGATTCTACCCATTTTATGTTAGCCTTTATGCCCAAGTGCATCTCTGCATGTCTTATTGCTTCTATCAGCGAAGCATAAGAGTCCTTAAGTCCAGTGTACTTGCCAACTATCGCTACTTTAACCTCTTGACCTTCGATTTCGCGCCTAGAAAGGATTTCTTCCCAGTAAAGGAGTACATTTCTTTGCTTGGGTTTTAAGCCGAGCTTTTTGATTATTATCTCGTGAACCCCTTGCTCTTTGAAAAGAAAAGGAACCATGTATATGGACTCGACATCATGATCTGAGATAACAGCCTCCTCTGGAACGTCACAGAACAGGGAGATCTTCCTCCTAACTTTGGAGTTAAGGGGCTGCTTGCACCTTCCGATTATCATGTCAGGCTGAATACCTATGGAACGAAGCATTGAAACTGAGTGTTGTGTTGGTTTTGATTTCTGCTCTCCAACAGGATCAATCACCGGAATTAGGGTAACGTGAACGAAGAAGAAATTCTCCCTTCCCTCCTCCAAGATCAGCTCTCTTATAGCCTCAATGAAGTAAGCGTTCTCTATGTCTCCCACAGTGCCTCCTACCTCTATCAGGACGATATCGGCCTTCTGCTCCCTCGCAACCCTTCTTATCCATGATTTAGCTTCTTCTGTGACATGAGGAATGAACTGGACGGTTTGGCCTAAGTACTCGCCTTTCCTTTCCTTTTGGATTACATTGTAGAAGAGCTTGCCAGAAGTTATGTTGTTCTCCCCAAAAAGATCGATGTCAAGGAACCTTTCGTACGTGCCAAGATCCATGTCGCACTCAGAACCGTCTTCAAGGACAAATACCTCTCCGTGCTCGTAAGGGTTCATTGTGCCGGCGTCCATGTTGAGGTAGCCATCAAACTTTATCGGTATTACCCTAAAGCCCATATCTTTCAACAATTTTCCGATGCTAGCAGCTGCAATACCCTTTCCTAGTCCAGACATTACTCCGCCAGTAACGACAAGATATTTGGGCACGTACTCCCATCCATTCAAACCGATAAAAATAGTTCGGCACCATTTTCTAGTCCATCTTTTGGCAAGCACTTTATTTTGCCCCTTTCATCATGGAACGATGTGGAATGAGGGCTCGATCCAAGCTCGTTGAAGGCTATAGGTCTGTTGTGGATGATGGTAGAGGACATAGTGTAGTTACAGATCTTCCAAGGGACAAGGGAGGGATGGACACAGCTCCTACTGCCCTAGAACTGGCAGTGATGGGGCTTGCTGGTTGTATAACCACGATCTTTGCCATGATCGCCAGTGGAAAGAAGCTTTCCTTCGAGGACATTGAGGTCATAGTGAATGCAGAGAAATCGGATAAGGATCTAACAATAACTTCTGGAAGGATAAAGGGAATTGTAGTTTCTAACGAGCCCGAGGAGAGAGTAAGAAAGATTTGGCAGGATACTCTGAAGATCTGTCCTGTGGGAGTCCTTTTCCAAAGGGCAGCTGTTCAATTCGAGCACGAGTTAGAGATCAGAAGGAGATAGTTTTTCACTGCTCTCTCAGAACGCTAATCAGATTTGTTAATCCTCTGCTCAAACTCCATTATTTTTCTTACTCTTCTTAGGTGTCTATTACCTTCAAATTTGGTTATTAGCCACACCTCAGTTATCCTCATCGCCTCTCTCTTGCTAAGAACCCTGCCTCCCAAACATAAAATGTTAGAATCATTGTGTTTTCTGCTTAGCTCAGCTGTCCTCTCATCCCAGCACAAGGCTGCCCTTATCCCGGCAACTTTGTTGGCAGCTATGCACATTCCTATACCTGTTCCGCAGATTAGTATTCCTCTCTCAAAGTTACCCTCGGAAACCTCCCTTGCAACCCTAAAGGCGATGTCTGGGTAATCTACAGCCTTCTCGCTATTGGTACCGAAGTCCTTCACCTCATGGCCCAGCTCAATAAGTCGCTGCTTCAACTCTTCCTTAAGCCTGAAGCCTGCGTGATCACTTCCTATTGCAATTCTCACCGGATTCACCTCAATAACTTAGGTTGAATTATCATCCAACTGAGTTAATGCCTTTTTCATCTCCAGTGCTGCCTTGAAAGGATCAGAGCTCTTGGTTATGTAGCCACCAACTATCACCACATCGACCTTGCTGTCCTTGAGCAGTGGAACTTTTTCAGGTCTGATACCGCCAGCAACCGCAAGCTTGACTGAAACTTGCTTTGATATCTCCTTTAATTCCTGAAATGGGGATTTTCCAAGCTGCTGTTCATCTATTCCTGTGTGAACGACTAAGTAATCTACCCCCATCCTTTCCATTTCCCTAGCCCTCTCAAGCTTTCTCTTGATGCCTATTAGGTCAACCATCACCTCAACTCCGTAGTCATCCCTTGCTTTCAAGGCTCCGGCAATTGTGGAGTCAGGAGCAGCTCCTAATATGGATATTATGTCTGCTCCAGCTTTTGTTGCAATTTCTACTTCGAGATATCCTGTATCCATTGTTTTCATGTCGGCAACAATGACATTTTCGGGAAAGAGTTCCTTCAGTGTTTTAACGCACCTAATTCCCTCAGATTTTATCAAAGGAGTGCCAGCTTCCAGGAAGTCCACGAATTCAAAGGTTTTCTTGGCTATCTCTATGGCTTTATCCAAGCAAACCAAATCCAAGGCTAGCTGAAGCTTGATCACCATGTTAGCTCGTTAAGAATAGCGGTATAGCTCTTAATCTTAGCGCATCTTAGGACTTTGAGATATTTTGTGAAACACAGTCAAAGCAATTAAGCTTTCGGCTGTTTATAGAAGTGGGTTAGATATGGATGTTATGGAAGCGATTTTCGGTAGGAGAAGTGTTAGGAGATTTAGGGCTGATCCGATTCCTGATGAAGATCTGAGAAAAATCCTTGAGGCTGCGATTCGAGCTCCTTCTGCAGGAAACAGACAACCTTGGGAGTTCGTTGTTGTTCGTGATCCAAACAGAAAGCAGGAGATAGCTAGAGCTGCTTTGGGCCAGTGGTTCATAGCTGAAGCGCCCGTTGTCATTGTAGTATGTGCAAATGAGGAAAGAAGTGCCTCTCGTTACAGTGACAGAGGAAGAAAACTCTATTGCATACAAGATACTGCAGCGGCAACACAGAACATGCTTCTTGCTGCCTATTCCATGGGCTATGGGACTTGTTGGGTTGGTGCTTTTGACGAGGGTTCTGTAGCATCCATAATTAATGCTCCGAGAGGCGTAAGACCTGTAGCAATAATTCCCATAGGGATGCCAGCCGAAAGCCCCTCTGATCGAGGTAGGATCCCTTTGGAAAGAGTTATGCATGAAGAAACGTTCTAGATAATAAAGCAGATTAAATGGGGTTAGCTAATTATCCTGACCTAATCTGAAATTTTTATTTTGTGATCCTCCAACCACCTAACCAGATCTGAGAATAAATGTTCGTCCATTCCTATGATCTCTGGAGGGATCACACCAGGGCCTAGAGTATTGTATTTTGAAAGCAACATAAACATGCCAGTTGCAGTATAACCAGTTGTTCTGGATAGAGCAGTTACACCAGAGGCCTGATCATATCTGTCTATGAGAACGTATTTTATCTCTGTCTGTTTCTCGTCAATCTGCCCTTTGGCTCGTACCAACATGATTAAGATGTCCTTGGGGTCTCCCGTTAGTTTCTCCTTAAGCAATTTAGCTGTTAGTTTTGCTGGAGAAACTGTCTGACCGTTGATTTTAACGGGGTTAAAGTCTAACAAGCCCAGTTCTTTCAAAAGCAAGATCTTTTGAACGTGGCCTGGCCATCTAAGAGTTTTTTCTTCCATATTTCTGACTCCTTTAAGCGTTCTGAGCATGGTTCTAAGACCATCCGTTCTGAAGGCTTCAAGTGTTAGACCCTTAATTGAAAGGTTCTCCAATCCTGAAAGAGCTGGAAAGCTTTTTTGAACTCCCTCGTGAATGACTCGGGCAGGTCGAGTGTATTCTTCTATAAGATCTTCTGGATTCCACGTAACCACATATCCAAGGGGATTTGATGGATTTTCCGGAATTGCACCAACGTATATCGTCAGCTCATCTACTTTTCCATTCATTTTAGCGTAGGCCCTCCCAGCTAGCACGTTGCTGAGCCCAGGAGCTACACCTGCGTCTGGAATGATCGTCACTCCTGCTCTCTTAGCCTCTTCATCCACCGAGAATGGATCATCTGGCGCAAATGATATGTCAACAAGGTTTACCCCGGCTTTCACGGCGGCAAGCCAGCAATTCATGCCAAACTTCCCAGGAAGAGCCCCTATCGAAAGATCTACTTCCTTGATGACCTTAACTATGCTTTCTACGTTTGAAGCATCTAATCTAGCAGTTTCTACCCCTTTCAATTCCTTTGAAGCGTTTTCCAGTGCTCCTTCACTCACATCTGCTATGACCAAGTCTCCTTGAAACCTGTTGTAGAGATCAGTGGCTATCACTCTGCCAACATGGCCCAAACCTAATACTGCAGCTTTGAATTTAACCACCCGTTTTCAGAAAAGACGTCCAAATAAAAACCGTTTAGAAGCTATACGACTGATAATCCTAAATCAAGGGAAAAGTAAAGAATTTAAATCAATCAGGTTGAGATAAGAGCGCGTCCATCAAAAAGAACGTTTAGAAAAGGGGTGATTGCAAAGTGAATCCTGGACTTTTAGCCGCTTTGGTTGGAAGCATAGCAATGGGCTTCGTTGGTCTTCTAGCTTGGCTTGTCGTAAAAGAAGACGTTGGAACAGAGAGGATGAGGGAAGTTGCCTCGTACATCCAAGAGGGTGCTGCCGCCTTCCTGAAAAGGGAATTCATGACCATAATTTACTTCGTAATCCCGCTCACAGTACTGCTATGGCTCTTTCTTAGATGGGAAATAGCCTTTGGTTTTGTTCTGGGATCCGCGTTCTCACTTCTTGCAGCCTACATAGGTATGAGCATTGCTGTGAGAGCAAACGTGAGAACGGCTAATGCAGCAAGGAGGTCTGCCGCTGATGCAATGATAATAGCCTTCAGAGGAGGAGCTGTTACGGGCCTATCCATCGTAGGAATGTCCCTGTTTGGCTTAGGACTCTTGTTCTACTTCTTCGAGAAGCCCAGTCTTCTAGTAGGTTTCGGATTTGGAGCAAGCTTAGCTGCGCTCTTTGCCCAGCTTGGCGGCGGAATATACACTAAAGCCGCGGACGTCGGGGCAGATCTCGTAGGAAAAGTTGAGGCTAAGATACCGGAGGACGACCCAAGGAACCCAGCTGTAATCGCTGATCTGGTAGGAGACAACGTTGGAGATTGTGCTGGTAGGGGAGCCGACCTATTTGAGTCCTTCTCAGACAACATAATTGGTACCATGATTCTTGGCATGTCCTTCTTGGCCTTTTACGGCTTCAAAGCAATTGTATTCCCGCTCTTCATGGAGTCCATCGGCGTGATCGCCACGATAGTAGGCATCCTATCCATAAGAAGAACCAAGAACGTGACAAAATCCCTATACATGACGCTTTTCATATCTGGAATCATTTGTCTTGTAGGCTTCTATGTCCTGACAACCCAATACATGCAAGACATATGCCTGTTTTATTCAGCAACCCTGGGCTTAGCAGCAAGCCTTATCGTGGCCCTCCTGACCTTATATTACACTGGATCAGAAGGAAGGGTTGTTAGGAAGATAGCGGAGGCCTCAAAAAGCGGAGCTGCCATAAACCTGATAACTGGCTTTTCTTACGGCCTTGAGAGCGCAGTAATGCCAGTATTTGTAATAGCAATTGTCACGATAGCTTCTTATTTCATATGCGGAGGTGGCTTCAAAGGAATCTATGGCATCGC
>QMVZ01000086.1 GCA_003661365.1 Thermoproteota archaeon
ATATCCACGAGAAGATGGGTTAGATCGTCCTCAGATCTTTCTCCAGTTTCAAGGAAGATGGACGGTCTAACAGTGGGCGGAGGTACCAATACGACGGTGATAACAATCCATTCTGGTCTAGCTCTTTCAGGATTAAAACCTAAGATCATTGCATCCTCGTCAGGTATCCTCTCAAGTCTGTCTCTTATTTCGTTAGGCCATAGTCGCCTGGGTTCTGGTTCCTTAACTATGAACTTATAGAACTCCTTCAGGTCGACAAGTTCGACCCTTGCTTCACAATGAGGACATTTATTTGACTTGCTAAGGTATTTGTTAACCCTCTTCTGGGCCTCCTTGAATATTTCATCATCAATTTTCTTATTTGGATGCTCCTCCCAGAACTTTCTCGCCCTTCTAATTAATTCCTTCCTTTCAGCATCGGGAAGCAGAACTTTACCGCATTGAGGGCAGGTCATGTTAAGGATGTACTTCAATAACCTTGAATATCCTATGTTAATGACGGGTTTTGCAAGCTCTATTCTTCCAAAGTGGCCCGGACAGTGCTGTGGATAATTGCCACAGGTCGGGCATCTCTGTCTTGGATTTATGGTCCCCAACCTAGGATCAAGAACTCCGCCCTGTACGGGCATACCAGCTTCATCATAAGCAGCAGGCTCTCTTATCTCTATCATGCCTATCTTCCTGATGTCCTGTGGGGACATCAGGCCGAACTGAAGCCCTCTCAAAACATAGCTGATAGCTTCTTCCCTTCTTGGAGAGGGAGTTATTAATGAAGACATATGCACACCCCCCTCAAAGATCCTCCTCCACCCGCAATCTTACGTCTATGAGTCCAGTCATTAGTTCCTGTGTAAACAGTACTGTGGCATATCCCGTAATCCATGGCATTACTTCGACAGCCTCCCTACATCTTGGACAGAAGAAGGAGTTCGTGAGAGAATTGAAGAAAGCCAAGGATCCACATTTCTTGCATACATAAACTAAGGTCTTATCAGAACTTTCAATATATCTGTCTCTCAAGCTTGCTGCAGCACCGTGTGCAAGTAAAACCTCTCCCTCCATCTCTCCAAGCCTTAAACCTCCTCCTCTTGCCCTTCCTTCTACCGGTTGCCTTGTCAATACTTGGACCTGTCCTCTTGCCCTGGCGTGAATCTTATCCTTAACCATGTGCTTTAGTCTCTGATAGAAGCTTATCCCAATGAATATTTTGGCTTGGATCATCTTTCCAGTCCTACCATCATACATTACTTCCTTGCCTGAAGGCTCAAATCCGAGCTTTTTGAGAGCTTCCTCCAAATCCTCGACTTTTTCGGATATGAAGGGAGTCCCATCTATAAATCTGCCCTCTAAAGCTCCTACCTTACCTGCTAGTATTTCAATCAGCTGGCCTATCGTCATCCTGGATGGAATGGCGTGAGGATCAAGTATTATGTCAGGAGTTATTCCTTCCTCAGTGAATGGCATGTCCTCTTGGTTGTAAATCATTCCAACAACTCCTTTCTGACCATGTCTCGTGGCAAACTTGTCACCTATTTCAGGAGGTCTAGTATCCCTCACAGTCACTCTAACCATCTTTTCCCCTTCTATCGTGGTTGCAAGAACGACGTCTGATATTACTCCCTCCTCCCAAGCCCTCATGCTTACGGACGTATCCCTTCTTTCAAAAGCGTAAGGCATTCCTCCCCCGCCAATAAGTTCGGGAGAAAATCTTGGGGGGCTTGTCCTCCCAATCAACACGTCTCCACCAACAACCTCCGTTTCTGGACCCACAATGCCGTCGTCGCCCAGTTTCTTGTAGTTATCCTCTTCTCTTTTACCCATCACTCCATCAAGGGGATATGGGTTCTCGAACCTATCTCCCTCGACAATTGCTTGTCTCTTAGCAACTGCCTCATATGTTCTGAAGAATATCCCTCTTGCTAATCCTCGATCTATTGAGCCTTTATTCATGACTAGAGCATCGTCCATGTTATAACCATCCATCGGAAGTAGAGCTACGACGAGGTTTTGTCCAGAAGGTCTTAAGTAATATCCAGTGATCTCATCTATCCTAGTCCTAACTATGGGTCTTTGAGGGTAGTATAGTAAGAAAGCCCTACTATCCATTCTAAGCCTCCAATTCGTGGAATAAGGCCCTAAACCTTGCCTTATCATGTTACTGCCTATGATGTCCCTTGGAATTGCATTATGTTCAGCATAAGGGATCTCTCCAGCAGCAACTCCAAACATCATGTAAGGGGCAAAGTCTAAGTGGGTGTGTTCAGGAGTAATTTCATCAATGCTTTGTGCAATTAGGGCGGATTCTTCTTCATCAGCGTCAAGTAACTCGACAATTCCCATCTTAACAAGATCTGAAAACTTTATCTCGCCGGATTCAACCTTATTCAAGAGGGATATTGCTTCCTTAATTTTGTTAACAGGGATAAGAGGCCTTCTAGCCCTACCTTCATCTGCATTGATTATTACAACGTTTTCTTCTTCACGATAAGCTATATTTACCTCCGGATCGAGTTCAGATCTTCTTTCCTTGAGCTTCCTTACTATCTCCTCAGGAGAGTCAGTAAGCCCTATTATGCTCCCATTCACGAACACAGGAGTTAGAGAGCCCACCTCTTCAGGAGTAGCTTCTTCAATTGGCTTTACTCCGATCTCGTATAACATGTCAATGATGGGCTTAGGATCTATACCAAAAGTAACATCAGCGAATGTTGCTAGAGTTCTAACAAGACCTACATTGGTTCCTTCAGGAGTTTCAAGCGGACAAAGCCTTCCAATGGAGGTGCCGTGGATCTGTCTAGCCTCATGAAGAGGCAAACCCGATGGGAGTGGAGAATTAACCCTTCTCAGATGCTGAAGTGTTGCTACGTAGTTAGTCCTGTCCAAGTTCTGGCTTATGCCCAGCTCACCTCTTGGCCATATACCCGTCGATAAACAGCTGATTAGTTTGCTTGTAATCTGGCCCTCCCCTGAAACCAACCTCCTTGGGCTTATTTCATACACGCCGCTGCTTATCAGGGCCTCAGCCTTCCTTCTAGTCCTTAATACTAGCTGATAGAATGCATATCTAAACGCTTCTTGCATCAGATCTCCTGCTAACCTTATCCTCTTGTTGGCGAAGTGATCTCTGTCATCGGGAGATTGCCTACCGCTAACCACCCTAAGCAGTTTTTCTATCATTTTAGTCAGATAGTATGCCTTCTTTATGTTATCCGCTTCAGTCGTTCCAATGTGTATTAGGAACCTGTTCTGAAGGAAGTCTTTTGCGATTGTTATCCTATCCCTCTTCGGAGCCCCTCTTGCAAGCCTTCTTCCTATGTAGTCTAGGGCCATCTCCCTTATGGTCTCTCCTTCACCCTTTCTACCAAGCATTAGCTTTCTAACAGCGTCTCCTAGGCTGTATATGAACATATTTGCTATTTCTTCGTCGCTTGAAATGGCTTTTAGGATGTCACCATCTCTCTCAAGCCCCAGTGCTTTTAGAAGAATTGCTACAGGAATCTTAGTTAAGGTCCAGAAGGAGGCCTTTATCGTACCATCTCTCGGATAGTACTCCAAGAAAAGTCTGCTTCTCAAACCTGCTTTACTCGAGATGACCTGCGCTACATGCGAGTATGCCTTGCTTTTTGCTGGCTTCTCTTCCACAATTATTTTGTTAGGAGCTATGTCATCCCTCATGACAAGAACTCTTTCAGATCCGTTTACTATGAAATAACCCCCCGGATCTAGGGGATCCTCACCTAGTTCAGCCAGCTCCTCCGAGGAAAGCCCATGCAGGATGCACTTCTTGGATTTAACCATCAAAGGAAGGTAACCTATCTTGACGCTTTCTCTATGAAGCTCCATTCCAGCGCCATATACCTTTATCTCCAAGTAGAGCGGAGCTTGATAGGTGAGCTTTCTAATTCGAGCTTCCATTGGAGTGACTGATGTTCTTGAACCGTCAAATTCTGTTATCTCGGGTTCTCCAACTTCAATTTTTCCGAGAATTAGTTTATATCCTTCAATAAGCTCTATTTCCCCTAGAGAGTCAACGACCTCTTGCAGTCCTCTTTCCAAGAACCTGTTAAAGGACTCTATTTGAGGATCCACGAGGGAATGTTCCCTAAAGTAGGCTTTTACAATGGGATAAAAATCGATATCATCCGATACCTCATAATCCTCACTATTTGTAGCCAGTTTCTAACCCTCCACATCAATATCCGAAAATTTTTCCTCTTTAGCCGCCCGGGGGATCATTATGGGAACTCCCTCTACCACACGATAGAAAGGAACGATGGAGTCGGGCCTCTCAATCCTAATTAGATCTCCAGGCTTCGCACCTATCTCCTGGACTATGGGATCTTTTATAGAAATTTTAGGGAAGTACTTAAGAGGCCCGTACTTCTTTATTACCTCTTCTTTCTCCTTCTCCGACACAATAACATGTTTGGGCACAAGTTTGTGCTTCATTAGATCAAATCGCCTTTCTTCTTTCTTACTCATCTAATTACCCACCCCAGAGACTGGGAATCCAATGAAATACAGGCCTTCTCATCATTAACTCGAAAGCCATCACACCCCCCGGGGGCGCGAGGTTACTTGGGAGTATGCTTAAATGGGTTTAAAAGTTTTAACATCGAACCAAAGACACTTGATGAGGATGGGAAAGATCACAGAGATTCGTTGGCATGGAAGAGGGGGGCAAGGAGCGGTCCTAGCATCAAGAATACTGGCAAAAGCATGTTTTTTAGAGGGAAAATGGACACAAGCGTTCCCCTTTTTCGGAGCTGAAAGGAGAGGGGCGCCTGTGATGGCTTTTTCAAGGATTTCGGACGAACCAATTAAGTTAAGGAGTCAAATATACTATCCAGACGTTCTTGTTTTTTTAGATCCCATGTTTCTCTCGATGCCTAAGGCAATGGAGGGCTTTAAAGAGAGTGGAATCCTAGTAGTCAATACTGAGAGGAATCCAGAAGAAATCAGGGTTGAGAAGGCGTCCAAGGTTGCTACAGTCCCAGCAACCTCGATAGCTGTGGATTTGGGTTTGGCTGTGGCTGGTCTTCCCATACCAAATACTGTAATGGTGGGAGCCGTAATCAAGGCTACAGGCCTTGCAAGCCTAAATAGCGCTAAACAAGCCATTAAAGAGTTAATTAAGGGATCTCTCCTTCAAGCTAACGAAAGAGCCGTTGAAATAGGGTACAAGGGGACGAAAATACTTTCTTACTCATAATAAGCATCGTAAAATCTCGTGTAGACGTCAACATCTTCTTCTTCAGGGTCTATTTCGAGCACTTCATGGAGACCGCATTCAAGGCAGCGCACATCTGCCTTGTTTTCCTTCCTGTTTAGGTCTATGATGATCGAGTTATGATGACAAGCAGGACAGCGAAACATCTCTGGCTTTATTGTGCGCCTGACTACCCTTCTCATCCTCCTTCTTCTTCCCATTTTTATCCCGAGGTTTGAAGATCTCATCAGTATTAACGCTTTCTATGATAAGTTGGAGAGGTTCACATTGGGGTATACCTTATTACCCTATCAACTTTAGAACTTAAGGGGAAATAGGCTAAGATGCAGGGAAGCGAAGAATACCTAAAAGAGCTTGATGATGCTGTTGATGCCTTAATAAGCCTGGCTAATGAGGCTAGATCAAAGGGTTTCGATGTCGCCCTCCGAGTAGAAAGCGAAAAAGCCAACACCCTCCCTGAAAGAGTTGTAGCCCTGTTTGGTTACCCAGATATAGGAGAAAGGATTTCATATTGGCTATCCAAAGGTCTAGGAAAGAGAGAACTTGCATTCAAGATCGCTGACGAAATTCTAGCAGGAGACATAAGCCTTGATTTGGGACCAGCAGAGAAGGCAGAATTGGCTGTTAGAGTAGGTCTCTCCATCATGACTGGGGCCACTGTTTCGGCTCCAGTCGAGGGGATAAACAAGGTTGTCATAAGGAGGAACCCAGATGATGGATCCAACTACCTCTCGATATACTTTAATGGGCCGATAAGGACGGCTGGAGGAACCGATGGTGCTCTTGCTGTGGTTCTTGCAGACTATTTAAGGCAAAAAATGGGTTTGGCACCATATAAGCCGGGACCTAGGGAGGTTGGAAGGTATATCGAGGAAGTTTCGCTTTACAAAAGGGTCCAACACCTTCAGTACAATTCAAGGTCTGAGGAAGTAAGATATGTAGCAGAACATCTTCCTGTGGAGATAAATGGGCCTCCTACTGAAAAAATTGAGGTCTCAGCCTACAGAAACTTAAGAACAGTCGAAACAAACAGGCTAAGAGGCGGCGCGATCCTGGTTCTCAATGATTGTATACTACAGAAAGCTCCAAAACTCCTGATGGCTATAAAAAAGCTTAGAGCTAAGGGATACGACATAAAAGGATGGGACTGGCTGGAGTGGTTCCAAACCAAATCGGAGGAGGAGCGTGTAGGGGAAGGGTGTCCATATATTAGTCCCTCATACAAGTTTCTAAGGGAATCCGTGGCAGGAAGACCAGTTCTCTCTCATCCTCAAAAACCAGGGGGATTTAGGCTTAGATACGGGAGATCTAGGGTAACTGGTTTGGCTTCTGTGGGAATTCATCCTGCAACGATGTACGTTCTAGATGAATTTTTGGCGGTCGGGACTCAAGTAAGAATAGAGAGACCTGGAAAGAGTGCGATAGTAATTCCCGTAGACTCTATAGAAGGACCAATCGTCAGACTAAAGGATGGATCTGTGGTGAGATTAGAAAGCGTTGAAATGGCTAAGAAATACGCGAAGGACATTGACAAGATACTCTTCTTGGGGGATGTGTTAGTGGCTTTTGGGGAGTTCCTTCAAAACAACCACCCTTTACTTCCGGCCGCTTGGGTTGAGGAGTGGTGGGAAGCCCTCATTAGTGAGGCCGCAGAGGAAAAGGGAGAGGAGTTACCCACGGATTTCATTGAGAAGGCCTCCAAGGATTTTGATGAGGCCATTAGACTTAGTCTCCTCTTTAAGGTGCCACTTCATCCCAGGTGGACTTACTTCTGGCATGATATAACAGTAGAACAGCTCTATAAACTCTATACCTCCCTAAAAACAGGAGAAATTAGTGAGAATGTGATCAAAATTGAGTTTAATCAAGAGATTAAGGAAATACTTGAGGTTCTAGGGGTTCCTCATAAGTTAATCGATCGTGAGATAATAATTGAAGGGGGAGA
>QMVZ01000087.1 GCA_003661365.1 Thermoproteota archaeon
ACGATATATTGTTCACCAAGTACTCTAAGGCACCAGTAACGACATTAATAGTCAAAGACAGGGTAACTGGGCACAACCCCGTAGCCTCTTTGTATAGCGGGTATCATAATCCCAGATATTACAATGAGCGTTTGTGACAACGTCATAACTTGCTTTCTTTGTCACCTACTTTCACGATCTTCAAATACGATGTACTATGAGTACTTTCCACATAGTTTCGATGTTGCTACTAATATAGGTCCAAGGTACCCGTGTAAGAGAGAAACGACATACCGTTCGAACTCTATTTAATGCGAAGCATACGAATAGCTTAAGGAGATTCGCTCGAATGACACAGTTAAAAGCCTTTTTTGGAGGCGATTTTATGCTCTACCCGCTAAAGCGTTAACTATCCCATAGATGAACAGGAGAAACCCAAGGGATGTCGTGATTAGATAAACGATAATATTTGTAGGTATCATCAATCCCAGTGAAAGACTCACAGCATAGAATAAGATGGCTGAGAATGGCATAAAGAGCAAGTAAACAAGGTTTCCTGCATCTACTTTGCCATCTAGTTGAACAATGAGGTCATCTCCTTTAGCAACTTCCCTATTCTTTCGTAATACCAGGAGGGTAATTAATAGAAGAAGTGGTAGAACAAAAAGAGCAAGTAAGCTAACTTGTATTGTTACTATCACGAAATAGGAAGCTCCTGCTAGGAAGACAACCAATTTTTCCAGCCTTGTCATTTCAAAGGACTGAAGTTGAACCCTCGAGCATATCCAGTAAGCAAGGGCGAGAAGAAAACTGGATAACAATACGTAGATCGAATGTTCAGATAGCGGGGTAATTCTCTTTTCTTCTACCCACCAAATGATCGACCAAAAACCCCAGAACAAGCCAAACAAGGATGAAATCTGCATAATCCTTCGACGGCTAACCTTCCTTGAGTGCCTTCCTTATTGCGTACCAACCTATTGAGACGCTAATGAGTGAGTGCCATGCATTGTTAACGAGAACTCTGACCAGTTCTCTGTTGTTTAGGAACTTCCCTGCTTCTAAAGTCTCCTGATAGTGCTTAGAAACTTCATTATCCTCTCTAGACACTCTAAAGATACCATTATCAATTGAGGTACAGCTTCATTTACCTAATTTTCCATTTGTAACCACAATAACGCTTGTTCCATGTCTCTTTGCCTTAATCGCTGCTCTCAGACCTGCTCCACCAGAGTCTATTATGAGCACGTCTGTTGTGAGAGTTGAAAACTCCATCATCTTGCTCCTCCTGTCTGATATAAAAGAGTCCATTTAAGCCTATCTTTAATGTCTGAGCAGGGTTGATGGGGTTCTCGACTATATAGCATATTTGACTTTAATTTTATCCGACATTTGATCTAGGGTTGTCCATGTCTTCAGTCAAGATTTTGAAGCTTAGAGATGTTGAGACGAAAAAGATTCTTGGAGGTCCCATCAAGGTGATGTTCAACCAGAAACCCCAAACACTAAAAACCTGAGGTTTGCTGTGGGATATTTCACCCCGGGAGAGGGGTTGAGAGTTCACATACATCCAGAGTCCTAAGAGGTGTACTTTGTGGTCAAAGGAGAGGGACGGTGTATTTAGGGGAGGAGAAGAAGCCGATAAAAGTTGAAGCTAATACAGCCGTCTACATACCTCCAAAGACGGTACATGGCATCAGGAACACCGGAAAGGACAGGTTAATAGTTGCATTCTTCGTTGCTCTAGGGAGGGAAAAGGCTGAGGTAATTTGACAAAATGAGTTCCTTGGAATTTGAACCTTAATGTTAGGACGGCTTCCTTTAGCCTTTAACAATCGTATGCATCTATGATCCCTAGGAGACTTGTTCTGAACCTTTCCAAATTCGTATGAGTTAATTCACCTATTTCATTTTTATGAAAAATGTGTTAATCCTGGCGCCTTTGAATCTTTTTGACAACTTCCTTCAACGCTTTCCGCTCATGTTCAAATCCACCAAGGCGTTCTAGCATCTCAAGAGCATTTTTCAAGGGTTCAAGTGCCCTTTTGTCACCTATCTCTCCCAGCGCATAGGCAACTGACTTGCATACACCTGGATCATCTAGCAATTTTTATCAAAGGCTCAACCGCTCGTTTGTCCTTTATCTTACCGAGAGCCAGGGCAGCGCTAGCTCTCACCTCTACGAATTCTCTTCTATCCTGAACGGCTGCTATCAAAGGTCCGATTGCCTCCTTTTGTTCTATCTCACTAAGCTCACCAAGAGCACCAAGCTCACCAAGAGCATAGGCAGCGTCCTCACGAAATTCAAAAATGTATCTGCGAAATTCTTCGATCAAAGCCAAAGATCTTAGGGTAGGCACATTCGAAGGATTGCTGGATGGTTTCAGAGGAATTTGTCTCGAAAACATGCGAAACTAGAGTTAAATTAATCAACGAATGTGGTTACATGCGAGTGGTGTCCATCAGCCAATGGTCTCCAGGACTGTTTTCATGACCTTGTAGTTGTAGTAGGCTCCTACTACTCGTAGACGTTTCGTATAACTTTCAAACCCAATCTCCAGCAGGGCTTGATGTATGCCTGTGTTAAGCAGGTATTTCCCAATGAAAATCATCAACTCAAAACTGACGTGATGAAACTTAAGTTTCGTATGATTCTGCGCTCAAGAATCAAAATTCATTTAATCGAGGTTTTTCACAAGGTATCCAGCGATAGTTAATTTATATCAAGGCGCTGATAGGAAGGCAAAAAGGATGAACTAACTGATATGATGATCCTATCTGCCCTAACAAGGGTTTTAGCAATCTCTCAGTTTCAGTTTAGGCCATCTCACTTGTTTCAGCAAGCTACATTTCGCAAGTTTGACAACTTCAATAAGTCTCATAGGAGGACCGCTTTGGTAAATTAACCTTAACCTTTTCTCTTCTATTTCATATTCTTTGTTAAATCCACGCAACAAAGCCAAGATAGAAAATTTCTTAGGAGAAAGGTCAAATAATCATCTTTAATACTTTCAAACTGCAAGATTTATCGTGACCGAAGAAGAACAATCCGATGAAAGGCTCAGGAAATTAGAGAGAGCATTTAGGGAAGGTAGGATTTCAGAGGAAACCTATGCGGAGTTGAAGTCAAAATATAGCGCTTGCGCAAGAGTTTTGGGTTTAGTCGATCCAAATCATCCTGCACGCAGGGAAATCGATGAAGCCTCGGCTCTGGCCGACGAAGTTGTTGAGCTATTTGTGTCTGGAGGAGTTTCCATGGTAACTTGTGATTCTATTGGAGCTATGCGCTTGGTTTCGGCAATTGATAAGGCTCTTGAGAAAGCATCCTCTGATCTTGATCTCATGGTAGCCAAGTCGGCAGCACTTTGCCTAGCTGCGCAGTTCAAGACTGCTGAAGAGATAATTGACAGAGTTCTCTCGCTCGATCCCAATCACTTCGAGGCAAGACAAAGGAAAGATCACTGGGAAAGGTGGAGGCACCTCTTTCACTATCCTCCATGGTCTGAGGGAGCTTCAACCTTGCATCCAATCATCATCGAAAACCTCCGACATGAGCGGTCAATTCAAATAGTTCGTGATGGTTTGCAATTGGGCGTAGCTGTCTTCAGGCCTGCACTTCCGAGTCATTTTCCGAAAGGATTGTCTCCAGCAATGCGGTGCAAATGGGAAACAGTTTTGTCAGAAACCCCATATGGACCAATTCTAGCGCACTACATATTAATTGAGGATGATCCAGTGAACCCTTTCAGAGCAGAAGGTTTCATTCCAGCACTTCGTCCTAAGGAAGTTAATCCGATGTCTAGCTACTGGCTAATGCATCGTCTGCTTGCAATGCCCAGCTGTTTCATCGTTATCACAAACGGTCAGAGGGTTTTGTACAACAAAAGATACGTGTTTCCAGAAACGCTTAGAACGAAGCTGAAATCAATTTTGGATAAATTCGCAAGTGAGCCCAAGGAGAGGGGTATAGAAGCGTTTAGAAAAGCTGCTAAATGGCATATGGAGCACTTTGACATGAAAACCATTCGATTCTAAATCGAATAGCATCGTATCTATGGTTTTCGTGGGAAACCAGTTTATAGAGGAAGAAAGTAGCTGGCTTCAAATAATCCGTCACCTTAATGGCATCGGGTACTTGTGATAATTTTCAATAAGAAGTCAATTACTTAGCACGCGTAGAGATAGGAGGTAAAGAAATAACCTACTCGTTTCTATTAGGACGGGCTGCTAGGAGTAAGAAGGAGTTGGCAAAGAAGATAATGAAAGCTGCAAAAGCAAACAAAGGGCAGTAAAGTATTCGTAATATATCAGACATTTAAAACTAAATGATCTCTCTTACCCTGGCAACCTACTGACATTCATACATCCACTTTGAAAGAGGTGAAAATAAATCTCTGGAAAGTGAGAAGATCGTCTAAATTTCCGAGGTTTTAGGAGAAGATTGAAACAGATTCTACTACAGATGAAAACTATGTTTTCTATCCAATCTGACCAAGATCCTATCGTAAAACAACCTCAATCTTTTTTAGACTACAAGAAATTATACAAGCACTCATTAAATGAGTATCTTGGTGCAATTATTTTCGCAGAATGGTTAGATATCTGGACTTAAAGGGAAAAGCGCTATCACCAAATCAAGTGCTCAATGATTTGAAGCTCATTATTAAAAGCTAGCCCTTTTTGAATACCCCGGGCATCGATGACGGTTAAAGATGGGCTATGTTGCTACGTAGGCTCCTCTGGAAGATGCAAAGAGCTGGCACATCCGACTCCCCCAACAACTTTTGCGTTCTTCACGATCCAATTTTATGGTGGAGATGCCAGAGGAGGCTAGGAGGTTAATCCATGAGAAGCTGGAGAAGGAGGACCTTGACTTCGATGGGTGCCACTTCCCTAGCATAAACATGGGAGGCCTCAAGTTCAGGAGGGCTGCGACTTTTCGCAAGGCTACTTTCCATGGAGGCACCTCCTTCGCTGGCTCTACCTTTTTTAAAGGGGCTAGCTTCTCAAGAGCTAAGTTTCTGGGACCTGTCTCTTTCACGAGGGTGAAGTTTAGCGGCAGAGCAACTTTTTCCAAGGCTGAATTTGAGGATAAGGCCTTATTCTCTGGAGCCAAGTTTAGAGGGCTGTGTTCCCAAATGCTTCTTTTAAAGGGAAAAACCGTTTTTTCTGGCACAATCTTTGAAGAGGAAGCTATATTTGCAGATGCCTTTCTCCTTGGAACAACCTCATTTTCCCAATCCAAGTTAGCGCGCGCTAATTTCAAGTTCATCATAACTTTCTTAGGAATAGAATAAAAATGTGCCCAGTCTCGTTGGGAATTCATTTTTTGGGCATCGTTCTTATAGATCCTTCCTAAATTACTTTAGAATGTTTAGAATGTAACCCTCTTCATCAAAGATAGGATAAGACACATAGGCTTGTCAGAGAAACCTGACGACAAGATTCATTGGACTTTTTGTTAGTAGAAAAGCCGTTCCGACGATACCCTCATCGCAATTTGATAGTCTCGTTAAAGATAAACGAATTACAACTTACCTATTGAATTAACACAAGAGATAAGCCTCAAAATGAGAAAGATCAAGCTTCTAACCAGCTAATTAGCCTCGTTAGGGTATAGCACTGTGTTTTTGAGAGGTTCTTACTTACGTTACCCTTCGATGTTTTCGTAATTTCTGCTATTTCTGAGATTTTCTTCCTCTCCCACATGTAGTAGTAGCAGTACTTCAGCTGAGAAAGGGTTAGCATCTTCAAGTTAGTCAGGAAAAGGATTGAAGACGTTATGTAGATTATCTCGTCCTTTGGAGTGCCTGACTCTACTTTGAAGCTAGCGATTACCTTCTTCCTCTTCATCTTCTTTATCTCTTCTAGGGCTTCTCTCGCATTCCAGAAGGCTGGTCCGTCACACTCATCTGCGTTTTCCCTAAAGAGGTGTATGGTGCTGGTCCCTAGACCGACTTTGAAGTCCAACTCCATCAGTAAGATCTTGTGGAAAAGGAAAATAATGGGTTTCCAATTGTTAACAAGTAGCTCTATGCTATCACCTTGGGTTAGCGTTGGTTTAGCTAAACAATTCTTCTCAAAGCGTTTGTATACCATTTGAATCATCGAACGCAGACTTTCATCTAATTCCTTTCTGTCCATAATTTCTATAGTCTTCGACTCTGTTAGGTCGATTATGGCAGCTATGGGCAAGGTCTCACCTCGAAAAGGAATGTCCAGGAGATAAGGAGGCCCATAAGGACGCTCAGGAATGTTCCCAAAATATACCAATCAGCACACGTTCTTCTATCAGAGTTTTTCGTTGAAAAACGGAATATAGCCTTTCCTGCTATTATGAAGGACACTGAATTCAAGAGATCGGAAAGTGAAGCCCCGTTCTCCGATCTAAGCATTAGGAACGCCAAGAAGATCAAGCTCCTTTCTGCGTATCCGATCAGCATCCCCCCATAGGGTAAACCACCACACTGCCTTATCTGCTCTTTAAATATGTTTGAAAGAACTGCAATGATTAAAGAAGGAAGGAATATCGCCGTAAAGTATCCGGACAAGTAGTAGAAGTATGGAGAGAGCACGTGATAAGGCATAGCCATTTGTAACAACATTAGGACAGGTACCAAGAGAAGAACCAATACATTAAAACTGAGAACTCGATTACCTCCCAATTCATCATTCACATAAAGCACCCTGTCTCGGAGACCTGTCCTTCGTCTTATAAAAGTTTACCTTTTCAGTTAACTAAGGTCTAAGTTAACTTACTTGGTTAACTAACTTCCTTGTTTCCAACAGGGTTCAACTTCAAAACTCAATGGACACCACAAAATCTCTCACATCGAAACCAGCAATGAATTGAAATTTAAGAGCTATTAGGGATATAAGATATAAGCTCTAGTGATCAGGAGGAAAGCACCCTGTCTTAGGAGCAAAAGGCGGTTTCTCACACATTCAGAGATATTAAATAGCTTTTACAATCTTCTTATGGAGAAGGTTGTGGATTCGCCTCTTCAACTGATAGACGTTTAATCTCCTTCTCTATTGTTCTTATTATTACATTGTTCCAATCTACTCTATACTTCTTCATCTCCAACAGAAGCCTCTCAGGAATCCT
>QMVZ01000088.1 GCA_003661365.1 Thermoproteota archaeon
ATGAGGAACCAAGAAGAATTACATGCCAGCAATATTATACTATCAAGCCAAAGTCAAACAATCCATTAATTGATTTCTTTTAATAGGTGAATAATGGAAGTTGGAAAAAGGAGTGGGGCAAGGAAAGAAGGAATTTGCTCTTAATAAACCTTTCAAAAGTCTTATTGGATACAAACAGCACAACTCTAGATTAGTTATTACTAAATACGTAGTATATACCAATCAATATTATCTTACCTATCATAACTATAATAACAATAAAGACAATCTAAAGAATGAAATTGCTTGGATTGACGAGAAAACGAATTTGCGCAATTTTTACTTCTATGATTTGCCAACATGTCTTGACCAAGTTGAGCGAGCGATTCATTACCTTGCCAGCACTGACGATTGGATTGAATTTTCAGATGCAACAGTGAATTCTTTGATCAAGATTTACAAGAACGTGGCAGATTACTTGTCACCAATGCAATTCGAACAACAAACGGATAAACGAACAGCCTCAAAAGTGAAGGGCTACTTATTTGAAGGAATAAATTATTCTTTCCTATCTAATTATTACCATGCTTCATGGCCAGGAATGAAGGGCATGAGCACATGGTATGAAACCAATAATAAAGGAAGTCCCGATGTAAAGGTGTTCAGACACAGATGGTTAAACATCGAGTGTGAATTTCGAAGTGCACCAAAGAAAAAGAAGCACAAGTATTATTCCTTCAACGAGGATGAATTGAAACAGGCATTAAATGCCGATATTGTTGCGTTAACACGCATGCCAATGAACAAAGAATTACAAACATGCTATTGTGTTGTCACAGGACCACCTGCAGGCAGGAATTTAATGTGTCATCTATTATGGGTCTATACAATATTCTCTGATCAGCTCCAAGCATACCATCCTATCATTAAACTATTGACCAGTCATTATTGAGCACATGACAGTGTGTCGCTCTTAGAGACTGAATGCTTGGATTTTTGAATTTTTTTGTTGCTTCAATAGAAGACAAGAGAGAAGGTTCAAATGGATCATTAGTATTAAGTTGTATTATTACGTGAAACTAGTATTTCATGACATCATAAAGCATAATAATTGAGCATGCCTTATTGCTTGGTGATTGATGAGTTGCCCACAAAGAAGGGGAGAAAAGAACTGTTTGATGATGAGGAGACAATAAGAACAACAGTGACAATCCCTAAGAAGCTATATGACCAAGCAAGGTTCTATGGTTTGTCATTAAGTGTTGTGTTAACAAGGTGCTTAGAACAATGGATTGAAGCGATTGAGAGTAAAAGCACTACTAGGTCAAAGTCCAATAATGAAAGATTAACCAATGGTGGACAACAACATGAAATGATGGGGCCGCGGCCGGGATTCGAACCCGGGCCAGGGGCTCCACAGGCCCCCACGCTACCGCTACGCCACCGCGGCCATAAAGGGGCTTAATACAATCTAGATATAGATGGTGCGGCCGCCGGGATTCGAACCCGGGTTTCCCCGAGGCTTGGGCGCCTCACTGGGGCGTGGCAGGCCCCCATCCTGCCAGGCTAGACTACGGCCGCTCTGCTTTTAAGGAGTCCTCTAAATCGCTTAAAAAACTGTCGTCTTATAACCGCTTTAATATGATTACATCCATTTAACATCGTGCTCTCAATCATCATAGCGGACGCATCCTTGGAATTAGTCCCTAAAGAAGTAGCCTCGTTGGCTACAATTAAATCGATTGCTAGAACGAGGGGTAAAAAACCAGAAGAAATTGTATTCGACATTTCACACTTGCTTCCCTTGAAAAGTGAAATCCTTCCGGATCAAGAGAAAAGGGGTAGGCCAGATGTGGTACATAGGGTTTTGCTTGCGATCCTGGATTCTCCTCTAAAGTTTTACTTACCAATGAAGGTATACCTTCACACCTACGAGGGGAGAATATTCGAAGTGGATGTAGCCACGAGGCTGCCTAGAAATTACCTCAGGTTCATTGGCTTAATGGAACAGCTCCTTTCAAAGGGAAGGGTAGGACCTAAAGATAGGCCTTTGATAAAAGAGATGGACTTGGACCTCGCAGCTTTAATGAAGAACATTCCATCTAAACGTAAAATAGCATTAAGTGAGAAGGGAAAGCTATTGGATCCTTTAAAGTTGGCAAAGGAAATCTTGAGCGAAGATAATGTAGTTATCGTTGGGGGCTTTCCTCACGGGGATTTTTCAAAAGAAGTCAGGAGAATAATTGACGAGGAGTTTAGCCTCTGTAAGGAAGTTATTTCTGCCTCAGCAGCAATCTGTATGCTGTTTTCATATCTCTTCTATGCCCTAAGGTGGTCTACTTGAGAAGAAGGAAGTTTAAGGAGAAAAAACTCAGAGCAAAAAGGATTGCAAGACAGAGAATAGTGATACTGCTTAAATTGGCAGATAAAACCGCAAGAGAGGACATCTCTCTTGCGGAAAAGTATGGGGAACTGGCTAGGAAAATATCCATCAGATGTAGGGTACCAATCCCCTCAGAATGGAAGTGGAGGTTCTGCAAGTCCTGTAAGACGTTATTATTCCCAGGAATCACCGCAATTGTAAGAACTAGATCGGAGAAATACCCTCACATAACGATAAAGTGCCTTAAGTGCGGGAACATAAATAGAAGGCCTTACCTCAGGGAGAAGAGGAAGTTACGTGAAGGTTTAAAACCCTAACATACCATGCTTTTCGAAGAACATGGTAAAGTCAAGTTAAGGCTATGACGTGTTCAATTAGGGGGTGTGCTGTTGCCAACCGCTAGAGATGTTCCTGCAGATTTGCTCATAGAAAGATTGAAGGAAAGGCTCAAGGAGATTCCAGAGATCCAGCCACCAGAATGGGCTAAGTACGTAAAAACAGGGAGTCATCGGGAAAGACCACCACAGCAAGAAGATTGGTGGTACATAAGGGCTGCTTCAATTCTACGTGCTGTTTATTTGAGGGGTCCAGTTGGAGTGGAGAAACTGAGAACTAAGTACGGCGGAAGGAAGGATAGAGGAGTTAAACCTGAGCACTTCAGGAAGGCAAGTGGACACGTTATCAGAAAGATTATGCAACAACTTGAGGAGGCAGGTCTGCTCGAGAGGGTTGAGAGGAAAGGAAGGAGGATAACTCCTAAAGGGCAATCTTTATTGGATAAATTAGCAACAGAGATCTTAGCTGAGATTGGAAAAGAACCGGGGGTGATAGAGATCATATGACATATCCTCCAAGTGCCCCCGACAGCGATGAGGCTGAAAGGCTGAGGAAGGAACAGGAACTCAACATGATAGTAAGACAGCTCTTGACCTCTGAGGCTTGGGCAAGACTTAGGAGAGTTGAACTTGTAAAACCAACCTTGGCTAGAAATGCTAAAATATACTTGCTACAACTTTACTCTGCAGGAAAACTTAATAGGAGGCTGTCGGACTCGGAATTAAAGACGCTACTTGCAAGGCTCAGCCAAGGCGATAAGAGGGATTTCACCATAAGGGTTGTCTGAGGGATGTGATATGGCTAGGAATAGGCCCTTGGGTAGCAAGCTAAGGTATGCTAGAGCGATGAATGAGAACAAAAGGATGCCTCTGTGGGTTTTCCTTAAGACCGGCAGGAAAGTTAGACCAGGCCCCATTAGAAATTGGCGCAGGAGCAGGCTTCAACTCTAGAGGTGGCAATCATGGCCAAAATTGTGAGGGAATTCGTTTTTAGGGTAGGGACAATCGTCAGGGAAAAGTATCCAAAAAAGAAAAGGGCAGCAAGAACTGCTAAAATAATAAAGGAGGGAGTAAGAAGGCAGATGAAGCTCGATGACACCATTAAAATAGTTCTGCATCCAGAACTCAATGCACTAATCTGGAGCAGAGGTGCAGAGAAACCTCCTAGAACAATAAAGGTTAGAGCAGAATACGACGAAGAAGAAGGATTGGTCAAGATCTTACCATCACGCAAGTGACGGTGTCCTGTTTGCCCGTCCTAAAGACAAGATTTCAGGGTAATGAAAACATTGGGGTTTTCGTAAAAACGATAGGAGATCACGTTTTCATTCCAAAATACGCTTCTACTTCTTTTAAAGATAAAATAATTGAGTGCTTTAGTGTAAATCCTATTGAAACGATGGTATATCAGAGCAATTTGTTAGGAATATTTCTCTCTGGAAACAGAAATGGAATCCTAATTCCGTACCTGATAACCCCTGAGGAGTATGAATTACTTCAGAATATTCTAGATATTCCCATCTATCCATTGGACTTTACAATAAATGCTTTTGGGAATGTTATCCTTACGAACGATTATGGTGCACTGATTAGTCCTTGGTTTGGTGAAAAAGAAGCTGATGAAATCAAAAAAATCCTAAAGGTGGAGGTTGTCAGGGGGACTTTAGCAGGATTTCCTGTACCAGGCTCTGTAGCTGTTGTGACGAATAGAGGAGGGTTAGCTCCCCCTCAGACGTCCGAGGAAGAAATTAGAATGTTGAAGGACTTATTTGAAGTTGATTTCCTTAAAGGAACTGTAAATAGAGGAGTGAGGTACCTAAAACTAGGCATAGTTGCAAATGATAAAGGAGCCTTGGTAGGAGAGTTGACAACGCCTTGGGAAATTGAGACGATAATAGAGGCATTCGGTTTTGGGTGAGGTATAACTTAACTTATTTGAGGGAATCATATCTAAGATGGGAGGAAAAAAGGTTGTCATCGTCAGGAGGAGGCTCGGAAGATCTTGAAACGCTAAGTGCTGTCTATAGAGCCTTAATTGATGAGGCAAATCGCCTCAACATGATAATAAATGATTTAGTAAAGAGCAAGGAGACATTACGCTCCCTAAAATCTCTTAGGGATAAGAAAGAGGGCGTGGATAGGATGATAGTTCCTGCTGGTAGCTTTGTTGGCCTGATAGTAAATAACGTAAATCCTGAGAAGGTCCTAGTCCTTCTTGGTTCTAATGTTTACGCTGAGATGTCTCTAGAAAGAGCTATTGAGGAACTAGATTCGAGGATAGAACAAGGCCAGAAAGCTCTTGAATCAATCCAATCTCAAATCAGCCAATTAGAAGAGAGAATAAACATTGCCATGAGGAAGGCTCAAAAGGGCACGAAAACCAAAAGTTCCTCATGAAATTTGAATCTTAAGGGGAGGAGTGTATCATGTCCAGAAGTTTAAGAAGATCTCTCCTAGGTCGGAACTTCCTTAGTTTGTTGGATTATTCTCCGGAAGAGTTTGATTATTTGATGGACCTATCTATAGATTATAAAAAAGGGAGATTTTCTGATAAACCTTTGAGAGGAAAAACCATTGCACTAATCTTCGAAAAACCTTCCACGAGAACAAGGGTATCTACCTCGGTTGCCATAAACGAACTTGGCGGGTATCCCCTCGAGCTTTCAACAACAGCACTTCACATTTCTAGAGGGGAGACTTTAAGGGATACTACTTTGGTCTTGAGTAGATACGTCCATGCAATCGCTGCTAGGGTTAAGAAACATGAAACTCTCTTAGAACTAGCAAAATGGGCTGATGTGCCTGTAGTTAACATGCTCAGTGATAAATACCATCCTCTACAAGCCCTTGCAGATGCTATGACCATGAAAGAGAGATTTGGAGACAGGAAACTGAGGGTGGTTTTCGTTGGGGATGGTGGAGCAAACACGAGCCACAGCCTCATGTTAGCATCAGCACTACAAGGATACCATCACGTCGTTGCGTGTCCCTCTGCTTACTCTCCAGACCCATTAATCTTAGAAAGGGCTAAGGAGATAGCATCCAGAACAGGGGGCCATATTGAGGTAACTGAGGATCCAAAAGAAGCAGTTAATGGGGCGAATGTGATCTACACCGATACTTGGGTGTCAATGGGAGTGCCTGATGCTGAGAAGAGGATGCAGGTATTCCCTCCTTATCAAGTTAACGAAGCTCTCATCAGCTTAGCTGAGGAGGATGTCATTGTTATGCACTGTCAGCCATGGTTCTTAGGACAGGAGATCACAGAGAGGGTTGCATATGGTCCACATTCGGTAGCATTCGAGCAAGCTGAAAACAGGCTTCACACAGCTAAAGCCATTTTTAAAGCCATTTTAGTCCCTTAGCTGGTCGTAAATATTTATATACACGGTAGATTACTATATGCTACTGCCACGATGTCCCGGTAGCGGGTCCGATCGGGATGAAGGAAAATCCCGACTGGATGAAACCCGACTTCCAATCGTGGCAACACGTTTAATGTGGGCGTGAGGAAAACCCCCGTTGTGGGGGGCACCCTCACGCTTGAAAGAGCCCGAAAAATCCTCCGTGCAAAGAAGGTAGGGCCTTGCGGCTCAGAGACCGGTTGATCCTGCCGGAGGGAACCCCTATCGGGCTCGGACTAAGTCATGCAAGTCTGCCGAAGGCCCCCGCCTTCGGCGGCGAACGGCTCCGTAATACGCGGTCAACCTACCCTGGGGAGGGGGATAACCTCTGGAAACCGAGACTAATCCCCCATAGGGACGAAGTGCTGAGATGCCTTCGTCCCGAAAGTAGGCGGAGGGGTTATGGCTCCGCCAAGGCCCCAGGATGGGACCGCGGCCCATCAGGTAGTAGGTGGGGTAACGGCCCACCTAGCCGAAGACGGGTACGGGCGGTGAGAGCCGGAGCCCGGAGATGGCCACTGAGACAAGGGGCCAGGCCCTACGGGGCGCAGCAGACGCGAAAACTCCGCAATGCGGGAAACCGCGACGGGGCGAGCCCGAGTGCCTCCCTAATAGGGAGGCTGTCCCCGAGCCTAAACAGCTCGGGATAGGAAGGGGAGGGTAAGGCTGGTGCCAGCCGCCGCGGTAAAACCAGCTCCCCGAGGGGTTCCCACG
>QMVZ01000089.1 GCA_003661365.1 Thermoproteota archaeon
TGCAGTAAGATCTGCCCCATCATCTACTACTATGTTGGGCTCAATATCAAGAGCCCTGTGGAGGTTCTCATAGTATTCCTCCCTTGTCATCCCATGCCATGAGTAAACCCTTATACCTTCCTTCGCTAGAGCTGCACACACATCGTCCTTTGTTGAGAGTGGATTACTTCCAGCCAAGGAGACTTCTGCTCCTCCCGCCTTCAAAACAAGGGTAAGATAGGCAGTTTTCATCTCAAGATGAAGGCAACAGGCTATCTTCAACCCCTCTAAAGGTTTTTTCTCTTTGAATTCCTTTTCTATGCTGTTAAGCACAGGCATGAATCTGGAAACCCAATCTATCTTTCTTTTTCCCTCTGGAGCAAGGGAAATGTCCTTGACCTTGAACATGTTCATCGTATGAAATGAACTTATCGAACAATTTTTCGTTTTCTGAAGGGCAAGTAAAGGTAAGTAAAAACTGTAAGTGGTATTATTTCTCATAAGTCGATCAAAATTATCATTTTGCTGAGATCTCTAACTTAAGCGATAGCTCATTGTCCTCAATGATTGGGGAAAGATTTTTTGCCTTAGTATAATAAACGTAGGATGCATCGTAGAAAGTCAGTTATTTCTCTTTCTTAAGCGACCGAACATACCAGTTATATGTAATAAGAGAATTGAGCTAGTTTAAACAGGCTTATTGGTGTCAATTTTAATTGATTAATCAAGAAGCTAAAGTTGGTGGCAAAGACGATCAAAATCGGCATATACCTCCCTGTTTATGGTGGATGGCTTCGCGGTGTTGAAGAGGAAGAAAATCTGCCTACATACGATTACGTGAAAAAAGTAGCGATTGAAGCGGAAAAGATTGGTATCGACTCCCTATGGATTCCAGATCACTTGCTTAATCCGATAAAGGGAGAGAGATCTCCTTGCCCAGAAGCTTGGACGGTTGCCGCTGCGATAGTTGAAGCAACTGATAGGATCATCTCTCACACTACGCTCTGTGAGGCCTTTCGCTACCCTGCAGTTTTGGCAAAACAGGCAGCAACGCTGGCTGAGATCAGCAAAGGAAGGTTTTTGCTCAGCATCGGAGCTGGCTGGTTCAGGAGAGAATATGAAGCCTATGGATTGCCGTTTTACGAGCACAATGATAGAGTTGACAGGGCAAGGGAGGCAATTCAGATCATAAAGAAGCTTTGGGAGGAAGATGAAGTAACTTACAAAGGGAAGTACTACTCGATAAAAGGCGGAATTTTAGAACCGAAACCCGATCCGAGGCCACCAATCTGGTATGCTGGAATGTCAGAAGCCTCTCGTAACCTAGTCGCTGACGAGGTTGATGGTTGGTTGATGGGGAGATGTAGCGTAGAGGAAGTAAGGAAAAACGTGGAGGATATGAAAGAACGTCTCAGAAAGAGAGGAAGAGGGAGGATAGAGTTCGCGATTCCTGCTTTTACCTTCATCAGAGAGACAGATGAAGAAGCTAGGAGGTATGTGGTTCGATTAGTAAGAGATAAAAGAGGTTTAGCAAAGCGGATAATGGATACAGGACTTGTTGGATCGCCAGAGACGGTCGCTAAGAGGATACGGTTGTTGGAAAGGGTCGGAATCGATCATGTACTGCTTCAACTTACCCCTACCTTGAAGGAATTGCAGAGAGTCAATGAAGTTCTTAACATCCTTAGAAAAACCTGATAATGCCCTAAATTGTAAAAAATAGTTCTCAAGCTGAGAACCATGTTCTCATTAAGATATCCAACTCCAGGATTCTGTTTTACTTTTTTAGAATTTTCAACCCCACTTTTGCTCGGCTAGACAATAGTTTAATTTTTTGAAAGTAAAACATGGCAACTTCGTCAAAAAGATGCTCCATGAAATTTTCGCAGTTTTCAAAAAAATTCCGCGGTGTTCTAAAAATACATTAGACTTCCTATAATTAACGTGAGGGCTGGGGGATAGGTGAGAGATTGGACATGAAAATCCTTCTAGCAACTGTCTCTGCTTTTGTTCTCAATCTAGCGATTAATATACTACCAATTGCTGATCTTAGAGGAGAAAATTCCTGAAATTTATATGCTCGCTTTTTTTAGGGGGTGCTGGGAACACAAGGGAAGCGGATTACAAATTCGTGCGAGCATTCTTGAAGCCTCTCTGGGAGCCACTTAGTTTTATCGCTTAAAGAGCTAAGACTAGACTCTATCCCCTGGCCCGATGACCCCCCCTCCTTTTTTCTTTTCTCTTTTTTGATTGTTGTTAGGGCGCTTACAACCTCTTAAATGTGTAAAAACTGCCAGGAGGAAGCTAGTCTAGACTAGGGTGAGAAAACGTATTTAATGTCGATTATGAAAACTTGGGGATCCGGACATTTTCCAAAGCATCCACAGTAACTGAAGTAGGGAAAAGGATCCTTTTTTGTGTGGGTCGGTATGTAGCTTGCGTATATGAAGTAGACTTCCTCATCCAAAGGCAATTTAGAGAAGGTTAGGTTGCAATCCCCCATCCACAAGGTGTTTATTGACCCACAACTACCTTTGCATTTCTCTGGATTCTTAGCAGGTTTACATCCTGGGAAGTTTATCAGGCCGTTGGTTCTGCCCATCTCTCCGAAGAAATACATCTCCCTCATGTAGTGGATGTCGCATGTCGTCAGCTCTGAAGGAGCTTTTTCCCTGCAACCTGACAAAATGCCAGTTGAGCATCCTCTCCAAAACCACCACTTGTTATTAAGGTCTAGGTTGAATACGCAGATCCAGCCGTGATATATCTTGTCTCTGATCCAGTTTCCCTCTCCATATCCCTCGCTTATAACTCCAGGGACTTCTTTGCCCTCATATAGGGCACGAGAAGCATTCAAAAGGAAGTTAAGCTTCTCTTTGTCGAGAGAAGAAGGAACCCTCACGAACTTTGACCGCCATCCGGCTAACTTGATCCATACAGATATATTTCTACTCTCAAAAGCATTTATGATATCCAATGCCTCCGTTTCCTTCTCCCTGATGACGCAAAATACCCTTGTAGGTACTGAGTACTTTTCAATCTTCTCTGCAAGCATGTCCACGTAACATAAACAGATGTATTCTGGGATATTCCAGACCACTTCCATCTGGTAGCCCTTTTTCCACAATTCCTCGACTTCTGCCAAAAGCTGTCTTATCTGATCCTCGCTGAAGATCGTTGGAGGCACTCCTATAACGATCGCCTCAGGTTCATATCCTCTTGCTTCCTTGAACCTTTTTATCTCCGTTTTTACTTCCTCCTCTGTCGGAATAAGTGTTAGAAACACATCTTTAAGCTCAGAGGGAAACAAAGGAGTTTCTGAGATGTTGCCTTTAAGGGTAATTTCTGACGATCCTTCCCTTCCTAAGTGAAGCAACCCTCCTCGCTTCAAAATCAACGAAGAGACGAGTACCACCCCTATGAGTGCTAGAATTGAGAGCAGAAGCGTTAAACTTCTGAGCTTTTTCAAGGTACGTTTTCAATTAGCTCTCCAATAAATAAAGTGGTTAACTTAAGTGTTGGCTCTTTTAAAGAAGGAGTAGTTCGGTCTTGGAGGCCTTTTCATTCTGGTCATAGGAGGATTACCTATGAGGGAAAGTTCGGTCTTAGAGCTTGCGAGAAGAAGAAAAACTGTTAGAAAATTCTTATCTGATCCAGTTAGCTTGATGGATGTTCTATTAGCTTTAGAAGCCGCTTGTCAAGCTCCTTCAGGTGCTAACGCTCAGCCATGGAGGTTTGTAATTGTTACTGACCCCAATAAGAAGAGGAGGATAAGGGAGGAGTGTGAGAAAGGGGAGAGAAAATTTTACTCAAAAGTAAGAGGTGAGCTCAAGGAGTGGCTTCTCTCAAAGGGTTTTAGCTGGAAAAAGCCGTTTTTGGAGGAGGCTCCCATCTTAGTCCTTGTGTTCTCAGAGAAAAGGGCACCCCATTCTACTCGCTCTGTTTGGTTAGCAATAGGGTATATCTTGCTCGCTCTAGAGGAGCTTGGGCTAGGAACAGTAACCTACACGCCCTCCGATCCTAAAGGTGTGTTGGATGAAGTTAAGGCCCCAAAGGAAAACAGACTGGAGGCAATACTTCCAATTGGGGTTTCGGCAGATGAGAAATTAAAAGAACCCAGGCTAGGCGTGAAAGAGGTCTCATTTCTAAATTATTGGGAAAATCCGATTTCATAAACAGTTAATTGGTTCTCTTCCCTTAATTCATCGGAACCTTAAAGCCCAATATCTGTAAAGTCAGAATCGCCTACTCTCTGTATATTTCAAATGCCGATCTCATCATGCCACCACGTACATGTACCCTTTGTGTTCGGTGAGCATGCCGAAGGTACAACAGAGGCGATATGCCATCTGGTCCCAAAGGAGGTCTCGGAAGTACATCATTTATCTTCCAACCAGGGTCTAGTACCCGAGTTCATCTAAGAGCCTCTTTAGCTCAGCTCTTCCATTCTCTAGTATGTCATCCCCATGCGACACTAGCAATGCATCAAAATCGAGCTTTAGTAACCTTCTTAATCCTCTCTTTGCCATCTCAGGATCCTCACAATAGCGATCAGGAGGAGGGGATAGCTCTCCATTAAGGATGAATAAGGTGTCACCAGCTATTATCGCACCTTTAGTCATGAGGAATAAACAGATGTTTCCTGAGGTATGACCTGGAACGTGAACAACCTTTGTACCTCCGCAATATTGCAATATCTGTCCGTCATCCAGCAATACATCGACCGATATGCCCGTGATTTCCTCAATATCGCTGGCATCTCCTCTATGGGATGCAACTTTGAATCCACACTCCTTCTTCAGTTTTGAAAGTCCTCCGATGTGGTCCCTGTGACGATGAGTTATCAGGCAAATTTCAACATCTCTTGGGCTTCTGTTAAGGCTTCTTATGTATTCCAGTATCTTCTTGGCATCTTCTTCCGATCTTCCAGTATCCACTAGGGCAAGGGATTCTCCACAAGCAAGGATGAATGCTTTCACATTGGTTAAAGGAATAGTATGTATGTCTTCAAATGCTGTAGGCATAGGGTATGTAAAGAGCTGCTATATTCTAATGTTTACCTGCGACAAACAGAGATCTTATCCTTTATAAGAGTTTGAATCTGTAAAGGGATTTTATCCAAGGCAGGCTATTCATCATAACATGTTGTGACTTTCTCATGTCCTTGGGCGCGGGGTGCAGGGGTAATTAGGATAAGACATGGATACAGGTCATCATCTCCCGATTTCTAACAATGAGAATATCAAAGAAACCTTATATCGTCATATTAATGAACTAGCACGATTTATTTGCTAAGCACTTTGTTTTAATTGCCTATCTTTTTGTTTAAACGCATATCAGGTCTTCTTATCTATTTTTCAATATATGCCCTTTTTTACCTTCATTCAAGTTCTCTTCCTTCAGAATTAAGAAGGATGGCATTTACAATACCAGGGTTTTAAATCAAATACGAATAGGAGGATATGGCCCGAAAGAATTCGTTCTGTTAACTCTGATTTTAGTGATGAAAAATGGCCAATTTTTTGACAAATGTTTTGACCAACATCTTTAATCCAGATCGTCTACGCTCCTCTCTATATGCAAACCTCATCAGATTGCTAGCTTATCAGTCTAGCTATTTTTTGAGGGGTTTTCAGCCCGCTCCCTGTTAAAGGAACTACTATGGACTCATCCCTATCGACTAGTCCTTCTTCCATTAGCTTCTCCAATCCTGCAAGGGAAACTGCCGAAGTAGGTTCGACAAAGAGGCCTTTTTCTGAAAGTTTTTTCCAATTTTCCTTTATCTCATGATCTCCAACGGTCAGAGCATCGCCTCCCGTCTCTACAATTGACTTAACCATTTCATCGAGCCTTGGAGGATCCCTTATCATTATACCCTCGGCGAGGTGAGAGCTACTCGCGCTCCCGCTCCCTCCGTGCAGTCTATCAACGATAGGAGAGCAACCTTCTGCCTGAATCCCAAACAGCCTGGGCAAATTCTCGATCATTCCAAGTTCCTTTAGCTCCAAGAATCCTTTATATGCACCCAACAGCAATGTTCCGTGACCTACTGGTAATACAACAACGTCAGGCTCCTTTTTTCCCATTTGCTCCCATACCTCAAATGCGAAGGTTTTAGTTCCCTCTATGAAGAAGGGATTCCAAACATGACTGGCGTAGAACGTTCCTTTCTCAGCTTCCTGCATGGCAAGGTTTGTTGCATCGCTCCTTGAGCCTTTTACAACGATTTTAGCTCCATAAGCCCTTATTTGAAGGATCTTAGATCCTGAGGCATACGAAGGCACGATTACCTTGCACGAAATACCAGCCTTTGCACAGTAAGCAGCTACTGAAGCTCCAGCATTGCCTGATGAATCTTCTACAGCCTCTTTGACTCCCATGAGCTTAGCAGCAGATATCATGATAGAAGATCCCCTGTCTTTGAACGAGCCCGTAGGAAACAGAAAATCGAGTTTGATGAAACATGATTCTAAACCCATAGAATCAAACTGGATGAGAGGTGTAAGTTGTTCTCCAAGGGATACAATGCTCTTTTCAACAATTGGAAGTACTTCTTTATATCTCCAGAGGGAAAGAGGCCTTTCCTTGAGGATTAAAGGGTCTAATTGGATGTCTTCCATTCTAGTAATGAGTGTTAAGGGGTGTCCGCACTTACATCTCCACACCTTACTTACTTTTTGCACAAGGCCGCACTTAGGACAGACCATTTTCCACTTTTCGAACACACTAAGGGGGAAGTCCATCTCTCCAATCCTGTTTTTCTTCCCTTAAAAGCTCTGATTTTCTGTTTGCATACTTTTTCAAAGACCTTAA
>QMVZ01000090.1 GCA_003661365.1 Thermoproteota archaeon
CCAGATAACTCCTAATTTCAGAGATTGCGGTTGAAAAAGAAAAGAAACAGTATGTTCCAACGGAAACCCATATTTAGCCTTGGCTGTGATAAGTTTCGGTGAAAATGGAAGGAAGAATGATGAAAAGTGGGGTGGCGTTAGTACTAATTCTGCTTCTGGCTTTCCCTTTGCCCATTTTAAGGACAACAGCTTCCTCTGAGAACATTGTGATATTGGTGAGCGATAATTCTGCTGACTTGGCCGTTGCGATCTCTTTGGCGATCTCAATCAACGCAACTGTTGTCGTTTCACCTTGGGGGCTTTTCAACGAGACAGTCGTCGCAAAAATAGTTGGAGAATTTCCTGACAAAGTAATAATAATTGGAGGACCAGTAGCAGTCCCCGAAAGCTATGTAGAGACCCTAGAAGGATTGGGCATACCTGTTGAAAGGATAGGCGGAGCCGACAGGTTCGAGACGAATCAGCTTGTGATAGAGTGGATGTTGTCAAACAACATCGAGATTAAACTGGACAAGGTTGTCCTAATACACGGACTGGATTTCGTGGCACTTGAGGAAATTTTGGGATCTGTCATAAATGGAGAATGTATGGTGCTGCTGGTAAATGACGAGTACGAGAACATGGTTAACATAACCAGACTCATAGAGGAGATGGCCCCACCCGGAGTGGAAGTCATAAACACCACCCTGATCAACGTAACTTGTATTCAAGCATTTCTCCAAGCAAACATTACGGTACCTGCGGAGGTCATAGTATCTCACAATCTTTCCTCTATGAAAGAAAGGGCAATCAAGGCGATTGAAAGGGTTAAGAAGGAGTTAGAAAGAGTAATAGAGTTAGCTAACGATCTAATTGAAGTGGATGAGGAAATTTCACAGGATATCCAAACGGTTATGGCCCTGCTAGACGAAGCTATTGAGAATATCAACAATGATGAGTACGAAAAGGCTTACGAAAACCTGCTAGAAGCAATGCATCTGTTGCAAGAGATAGTTCACAAGGTAAGCTTGATGATCTCTACGGGACAAATCGATTTGAACTCTCTATTAGAACAGAAGCTAGAACTATATCTAGAGATGTTGGATGAATTCCAATCAAAAGGAGCTGATGTAAGCGAAGCGATTACAATTGCTAACGAGGTACAGCGACTCATCGAAAACAAGGAGTATGATAAGGCTAGAGAACTTATCGATCAACTTAGGGAAACTATTTCCGAGAACATGCAGGAAATAAAAGAAGTGAAAGGATTCAAGCCACCAAAGATTCCAGTGATATATCCAGTGATACCAATTCCTGGAGGAATGCCTTGGAAGCCTCCTAAGGGATGAATCACCTCTCCTTTCTTTTTTGGTCAATCAGAATGCTCATTTGATTTCATTGCCTCTTGTCCTACGCTTCCAGCCCCATCTTATCCTTGCAGTTAAGATCTTTTCAGAGGAAAATATTCTATCTGCTAATAACATTGAAGCGGCAGACCAAACAAACAAATAAAGCACATTTACAGCGTACATTGTGTACTCTCCCCAAGTTATGTGCTGCGTGGCAAGAGCTAAGTGGGTAAATGGCACTGCTATCAAAACATACTTCGCCGCTACAGGAAGGGTTTCTATGTCTGCAAACATCAGCATAAAAGCTGGTATGAATATCAGAATGTAAAGATTTCCTACTAAAGCCTGTGCGGACCTAACGTTCTCTGCAAACACGGCCAAAATTATTGCTAGCGTAAGGGCAAGCATGTTAGCTGCCATGAGAGCAACTGCCAGTAGAGCGAGATCTTTGGAAGAGATCGTAACCAATCCCTCAAATGGTTGGGACTCAAATGCAACGTTCATCATTTTCAAGTAATACCATAGCCCAGCCATGACCCCAACACTCCCTAAACTGGCCACGAAGGCAGATCCCACAAGTTTTGCTAGAAGAATGTTCCTTCTACTTGCTGGAAGAGTGAGCAGAGTCTCTAAAGTTCTCTCTTCCTTCTCAACAGCTACAGAGGTTGCAGCTATTTGCATAGCAAACATCAGGACTAGCATGGCCACTATGGGTGTGGTCGTCATCTGACCCATTAGGGCTCCAGCTAAAGCCTGAGGTGGTACGTCTAGAACCTCTCCTCTAAACACAGAGCTATAATCAAGCTCCAATGGGTTTAGAATTACTTCAGGATCTACATTTGAAGTTAACGAGACAAGATAAGCCGATATTATCTTGGAAGCGGACTCAATTGCACTCTCAAGTCTTCCTGCAAACATTTGTGTCGAAAACCCGCCGCTTTCGAAGAAAACATGGATTTCTATAGGACTTCGTTTACCAGCCCTGAGGCATTCCCCAAATCCTTCAGGTATCACGACAAGAGCTCCAGCCTCCATTTCTAAGGCCTTGTCTAGAGCTTTATCAGGCTCAACCTCTAGTGTAATGACCTCTCCGCTCTCTGAAAGAGATGAAACTATGATCTCCGACTCAAAACTCCTGTCCAGGTCGAGGACTGCCACTGGCAATTGAAGGGCAGCTCTTCCAGCTGCGGTCATAGAAGCCCTCATGGCAGCTCCCATTACGGGGTATAGTACTGCTGGCAACACTATCATTCCTATCAAGATCTTTGGATCCCTAAGAAGATCCAGAATTTCCTTCTTTAAGAGTGGAGCAAGCACCTTAGGCAATTGCCGTCACCTCAACGAAGACTTCTTCCAAGTTGGCTGCACGATGTTTCCTCTTTAGTTCCTCCGGAGGTCCCTCCTCTACCAAGTTGCCTTTATGTAATAGGCCAACCCTATCGCATAAAGTCTCTACTTCCAGCATGTTGTGGCTGGACAACAGAACGGTAAGACCTCTGTCTTCCACGTACCTTTTGATGACACTTCTTACGTGATGGGCATGTATCACGTCCAATCCGCTAGTGGGCTCATCCAAAATGGCAAGCTTTGGCTGAACCATAAGAGTCCTTGCTAGAGCTAGTCTCCTCTTCATTCCTTGGCTGTACGTCTTCACCTTATCCCTTATCCTTCCTTCAAGCCCTGAGATGCTAATGCCCTCTTCTACCATTTCTTGCAGACTGGATTCGTCCGTTGCATAGAATGAAGCCATAAACTTGAGATATTCAAGACCGGATAGGTTCCTGTAAGCTCCAGCTTCCTCAGGAAGGTAGCTTATTATCGCTCTAACCCTATTAGCGTTCTTTACGACATCATATCCAAAAACTCTCGCTTCCCCTGAGTCTGGCTGTATGAGGGTCGCCAGAATCCTTAAAGTTGTAGTCTTTCCAGCTCCATTGGGCCCTATTAGGCCATATATTTCACCCTTTTCTATTCTAAAAGAGAGTCCTCTGAGGGCTCTTATCTTTCCATAGCTCTTCGTCAATTTAGCCACAAATACTGCTTGCTCTGATGCCATGTAACCTGCACTCCTTGCCTTTTGAGGTCTAAAATTCTACATTTATTTGCGTTCATTAGGAAGTAATTAAAGGTTTGGATATTCGATGTCGAGCTAGATTTTATCACTTGTCGGATTCAAACCCTTCCTCTTTCCTTGGAAAAGACTAATAAAATTCTAACGTCGATTGCTTTCCTTTGATTCTAGCTCTCCTTAACCTTTCTATGGCTTTTTTAACCCTTTCTCTCTGAAATCCCCTCTCTTCAACCAAAAACTCGATAAGACCATCTTCATCGACGTCTTCCCATTTTAGCTCGTAATCAGCCGTAGCTGGAGGATTCAGGAAGATGTTTCTAATGGCGTCTATATCAGCACCAATAGATATGCTTTCTCCTTCTAGCACCCTTTCCAGAGTTCCATACTTCTTTATGAGCTTGTAAGCCTTAACTGGACCAATTCCCTTAACTCCCTCATTATAGTCAGTGCCCATGAGGATGCACATATCTACCAGCTGTTCTCGTGTCAAATCAAGTTCTCTTAACGTTTCATCAAGCTTTATGAGTTCTGGCTTTAGCTTGTAATATCCCGGCGTTTTTCTGAGAAACTTCTTGCCTGTTATCGTTAGATTTCTCACGAGCCTTAAGGAACCAAAGAGGAGGGAATCATAATCTTGACTGGCAGAGGCCCAAACATCCCCCGCCTGAGTCATGTAAGCTGCCTGAGCCTCTCCTTCAGATGGAGCTTGAACCCAAGGGATGCCCATGTAGTTCAGTAGCTTTTTACTGTCTTCGGCCATGCTTTTAGTAAGCCTCGAAGTCTGAACGGCCTTTGCCCAAGCATCTCTGAGGTCTCCCTTTGCAACAGCTTCCTTCCACTTAACTTCAGCTTCTTTCTTCTTTTCAACCCTCTCTTCTAGGGTCTTACTCTTTAGCTGAGGAGGTCTCCCATCGTACACATAGACTGGCCTTATTCCAGCCTCTACTAACCTTACAGTCCTAAAGAGAAGCCCGTTAAGGTGTGAAGTGACTCTTCCATATTTATCGGTAAGCGGAACTCCGTATCTGAGCCTTATCAAGGCTAGGAATTGATAAAGAGCATTGTAGGCATCTATGGCAATTATCCGGCCTCTAAGGGACTCCAGCTTTATCTGATGCTTCACAACCAGTTTTGAAAGCTTAAGGCCCATTTCTATCACTCAGTAAATGGCCTAAATTTCCACTCCTCTTTCTCCCGCAAAATCCTTCTTAGAATCTCCTCAGCAAGCTCCTCAGGTAAGGACATGAAAAGCCTTCCTAAATGCTTGCAAAACTGTTTTTTAACGCAAACACGTCCCCAATCAGCACAATCATGTAGTAGAAGCTTCTTCGATACATCTAACTCCACTCTATAATCCTTAACCTTAGCCCTAATAAGTTGAGGGTTGGCTTCAAGCACTTCCACGCTTGATTCAGGAATCTTCGTGGCTCTCTCAAATCTCCTTCTATCCATGAAGCTCTCTAGAAGCTCTTCTACTGAAAGAGTCTCTATGAGACCTTTGGGCTCAGAAATTGGTGGAGGAACTTCTTCAGGTGATACTTCTTTGAACCAGTCCTCTAACTTGCCTTTTGCCTCAACAGCTTGAGGTTTGAGTTCTAAACCCAGCATTTCAGCTAGCTCTAAGCAGTTCTTAGGAGCAAAGGCCTTGAAGTGATTGTTGAAGTAGCCGTAGACCTTTCCTTTGGAGGCAGCCTCTTTTACCTTTGGAACCCACTCCTTTAGCTCATCCTTCGAGTAATGGTAGTTGTACCAGGGTCTGGAACCCCTGCCGTGCCACCTTATGTAGACGAAGTCTGCAGTCACCACAAGTTCAGGAGGTAAAAGAGGTTCATCCACAACGACATATGCCACATTATGGTTCTCCAGTATCCTCCATGTTTCTTTGTTAAGCCAAGAAGGATCTCTAAACTCAACTGCAAACATGTGCGTTGAAGGAAGACCCTCTAAAAGCGACTTCAAGAGATCAGGGGAGAACTTAAGTCCAGGAGGCAGCTGGAAGAGCAAGGGCCCCAATTTTCCCTCCTTTCTCAAGGGTTCCATCAGGTCAAGAAAGGTCTCTATATCTTTCTCAGCACTTTTAAGCTTTTTCTTGTGAGTTATGGTCTTAGGGACTTTGGCCGCAAACTCGAAGTTCTTAGGAGCTCTTTTGGCCCAAAACTGGACCATCCAACCCGGGGGAAGGGAATAAAAAGTAGAATTCACCTCTACAGTGTCAAAGACCTTAACGTAGTAGTCGAACATCCACTTTCTTTGCTCATAGAAGGGGCCAACCCAATCGTCATAGCTCCAGCCAGATGTTCCAAGGAGTATTCTTCCCATGGGTTCATGTTCACACACCAAATGACGATTAATAACCTTTAACTAGTCAACAAAGGACTAAGAAAAGTCCAAATAGTTTAGGAAGTTTTACAGAATAAAGTAATGAGGGAATCTTATGTGGATTCCTCCTTAACCTTACTTGCAAGCCTGTAAAACTTCCCTCTTCCCTCTCTTCTTATCCTCTCCACAACTCCAGCAGCTTCCAGTTTCTTAAGTTTTGCAGCAACTATCCTCCTAGAAGCTGTACCTCTAACTTTTCTGAGGGCCTTGGTTAGCTGACTTACGTTCAACGGTCGCTTTGCAAGTATCTGAACTATGTGCTTCTCGATATCTCCATCTAAATCCATTGCAAGTTTTTCTACCTTCAACGTAAACCCAAGCACCCTGGAATAAGACTCAAGAACAGCTTTAGCGATTTGAAGGGAATTATATAACTCTGCTTCAGAGCTCTTGAGGGTTCTTAGTTCCTCCTCTATCTTTGCTATCTTCGACGCTAACTCGTCAAGTTTCTTCATCACTTCCTCGAGGTCAACCAACGTAAGACGCCTCCTAATCCTGGCGCTGGAGGGATGACCACGTTTTCCAGTTCTTTTATCACCTCTTCGCTAAATCCGGCTTTCCTAAGCTCGGCTCTGACTAATCTAAGGGCCCTCCACCTCATCCATTTGGCCTTCAGGAATATGTAGCCTATGTACGGTAGGAATGCTAGACCTACGAGTGTCAATACCATAATCGATACTATGATGTCTAGGAGGGCCCTTATTCTCCCCAATTACATTTCCTCCTTCTTTCTACTGGAGGAAAACACTTCTTTTAACAAGGAATACGGGTTCACAAAGTTTTCTCTGGTGAGTTCGAGTGCTAAATCGGCCGGAAATCCTTGCTCAATCAGCTCGTTGTAGAAGGCTGCTATGGCCCTAGCCCTCTCCTTAGCCTCCTCTGGACTAACGCTTAGGGACATGAGTTCCTTTAAAGGACCTATTAAATCCTTTAAGAGCCCAGGTACCTCCGATCTGACTATTGACAGGACTTCTCTTAACTCCTCCACATC
>QMVZ01000091.1 GCA_003661365.1 Thermoproteota archaeon
GACTTTAAGCAAAGGGGAGAAGAGAATGCCTAGAATAGGGATAATAGGAGGAAGTGGGGTTTACGAACTTATTGAGGAGAGCACTACTAGGGTCATTACGACCCCTTTTGGCGACGTTGGAGTCTGCATTGGATGGGTGGCTGACGAAGAAGTTGCCTTCATACCGAGACATGGGAAAAAGCACTCCATACCTCCTTTTGCAGTGAATTACAGGGGAAATCTATACGCATTTAACCTCCTTGGGGTGGAGAGGGTTATAGCCACAAATGCAGTTGGTTCTTTGAAGGAAGATCTCGAGCCAGGAACTATCGTAGTTCCCAATGACTTCATAGACATGACTAAAGGGAGAACTTACTCGTTTTACGATGGAAAGACTAGCCTCCATGTAAGAGGGATGGAAATAAAGGGAGTCATTCATGTTTCCATGACTCCAAGCACATACTGTCCGGAGATAAGAGCTGCCCTACTAAGGGCAGGAGAGAAGAAAGGTTTGCAGATTAAAGATGGAGGAGTCTATGTATGCGCGGAAGGAAACAGATTTGAAACCCCTGCAGAAATTAGGGCTTTTAGAATCATGGGTGGAGACCTAGTTGGCATGACTGGATGTCCTGAGGCTGCTTTAGCAAGGGAGTTGGCAATTTGTTATGCAACTTTAGCGGTAGTCACGAATTACGCAGCAGGCATTGGAGGAGACGAGAAACTGACTCATGAAGAGGTAAAAGAAATCTTTTCCAGTAGAATAGAGCAGGTTAAGAGTATTATCTTAGAAAGCATCCCTCTCTTACCAACGAAGAGAGAGTGTCCGTGCAAGGATGCTTTGAGCGGAGCAATTGCTACAGCATAACTTGTCTCTTTGTAAAAGAAAAGCGATATGTTTAGGTAATTTTCGGGTGCTTCTCTGAGTATTATATATCAATTATCGATATTTTCGCGCAATATAATAATCCAAGAGATGTTATAATATCTGGTGGTGGTCTGATGATTACAGCCATTCCCACACTGGACGATTTAGAGTTACACGGGAAACGGGTTTTCCTTCGTGCTGATATGAATGTTCCGCTAGACGAAGATGGAAGAGTTATGGATGCAACGAAGATAAAAGAAGCGGTTGTTACAATCAAAGAACTCTTAGATAACAATGCTAAATTAGTGATAGGAACTCACCAAGGTAAGCCTGGTTCTAGGGACTTTGTGCCCACTGACTTTCATGCGGAATTATTAGGTAGGGAACTTGGAATGCATGTGGAGAAAATCGATGGTATAGCTTGCAAGTGTGCCAGAGATGCAATAAATAAGGTTAAGTCCGGGGAATTGGTACTTCTAGAGAATTTAAGATTCAATGCAGAGGAAAACCTTGAACTCCCACCAGAAAAAGCCATAAATACGAGTCTTGTGAGAAGGTTAGCCCCTCTCTTCGATGTCTACATCAATGATGCTTTTCATGCATCCCACAGAAGCCAGCCTAGCCTAGTGGGTTTTCCATATCTAATACCTTCAGCAGCTGGGAGAATAATGGAAAGGATGTTAATTGAGACAGAGGGTTTGGAGAATAGCAGCGGTAGGAGAATCTACGTTTTAGGGGGCGGGAAAATAGCTGACAAGTTTAACGTGATGATTCATGCGCTAGCCACAAACAGAGCACAGGAAGTCCTAGTTGGTGGATTGGTAGGAGTTCTGATGTGTATGGCTGCAGGTTATTCCGTAGGGAAGAGCAGAGAAGCGTTTAAGGATCTTCCTCTAATCCTTCCAGTGGCAAGCGATTCCTTGAGGAGATTTAGGGGGAGGATTTTCTATCCAGTAGATTTTGTGGTCCTAAGGGATGACAAAACCGAGATAGTTCCAGTTTATTCCGTCCCAGACGATGCCAAAATTGTAGATGTGGGGCCTGGAACAGTAGAGCTATTCAGAGAGAGGATGAAAGAAGCTGATTTAGTCATAGCTAATGGTCCTATGGGCGTATTTGAGAACCCCCGCTTTAGGAAGGGGACATTGGATTTTGTAAAGGCCGCCATCCAAGTTTCAAAAGAATTGGTTCTATGTGGGGGGCATTTGAGTGCTGCCGCAAGGATGATTGGAACTCTTCCAGAAGGAAAAAGGATTTTTACGGCAGGGGGCGCCCTAATGTTCAAGATAGCTGGGCTCCCAATGCCGGCTATCAACGCTCTTAGGGAGGGCGGGTCTTGATTCGAGTAGGGGTTGTAGGCTATGGTACGATAGGCAAAAGGATAGTCAGCGCCGTTCTTAAACAGCCAGACATGGTTCTTGTTGGCATTGTTAAGAAAACTCCTGATTACTCTGTAAAAGTGGGTCTTTCAAAGGGATTGCGCTTTTTCATACCAAATGAAGACTTGACTCATCTATGGGATGAGGCTGGCACCAAATTTTACGGGACTACCGCTCAGCTACTAGAGGAGTGTGATTTGGTAGTAGACGCCACGCCAAAAGGTACGGGGATGAACAACAAAATGATTTATGAGAGTAAAGGCTTGAAAGCGATATTCCAAGGAGGCGAACCTCCAGAGGTAGCCGATTTAAGTTTCGTCGCTCAAGTAAATTATGAAGACTCATCGGGAAAGAGATTCCTGAGAGTAGTCTCCTGTAACACAACTGGGCTTGCCAGGCTTTTGCATGCGATAAATCAAGAATATCCAATAGATAAAGCGATAGTATTCCTTGTAAGGAGATCTGTTGACCCAAATCAAGATGAGAAAGGAGTAATAGATTGTGTTGTTCCCTCCTTTGGAATTTCTCATCATGCAAAGGATCTTAAGACAGTTCTTAGAGACATAAATGTGGTTACCTTTGCTGTTAAGATTCCAGTAACCCACTTTCATGTCCATATGGTATCCATTAAACTCAGGAACGGAGCAAGTTTGAGAGATGTTATTGATCTCTTAGAAGAAACAAGAAGAATAGCTCTGATCTCATCAAAGGACAAGCTGAGCAGTACTGCTAAGCTTTTTGATTTTAGTAGAGAACTTGAACGTTCAAGAGCTGATTTCTACGAGAACTTAGTTTGGTTAGATTCAATATGCGTGGAAGGGGAGTGGGTTCACCTAATGCAGGCGGTACATCAAGAGGCAATAGTTATCCCTGAGAATATCGATGCCATAAGAGCGATTTCAAACTCTGCTGATGCAACAACTTCAATGAACTTGACCGATTCCTCCCTATCGATAAGGAGTTCTCGATTCTTCTAGCCTCGCCAGTTTTTCAAAAGAGCCGTTTGCTAATATTTTCAGCAGCCTCGATAAACCTCTTCCAAAGAACTGACAGAGTACTGTAAGACATGACGGTAAATGAGAAAGCCATGAGAAGTGCGTCACTTGGCCGAGCATATGTAGACGTGGTGCTTGGTAATGAAATTCCAGTTAGAGTCATCAACACGCCCATCAAAAAGGACTTTCTCAGGCTGCTTACATCTTGCATCCTGTTAAAGAGCTTTGAGATCCTATCCACCATCAGAAAAACCATTATAGCTAAGAACATAGCTAAAAGATTGGTTAATGGACCAGAAATCCCTCTTGACTGGGTTCTACCAGCGAACCAAACGTCTAAGAACAAGATTAGGGCTGGAAAAACTGCAGCCCATGCTATAACGAGTGCAGCCCATTTTTTCAAATCATCCAACTTCTCTGAGTTCATCTTAAGACCTCCACATTCCTCATGGTTTACCAGGGATAATAAAACCCTGAGGATTAACCTCTTTGTAGTATGGGTATGTTATGGAGGGTGAATTTTTTAAATGGAAAGCATAAGAATTACGCCTGCAGCTATTAAAAAGTGGAGAAAGGTGTTGATATGTCCGCTCAAAAAGAACATGTAAATGTGGTCTTTATCGGACACGTGGATCACGGTAAGTCGACCATCATAGGCAGGATGTTCTATGACTTGGGACTAGTAAAGCAGTTGCCTTCAGAGGAAGAGGCCTCCGATGCAGTTTTCGCTTGGCTAGTCGACAGGCTAAAGGAGGAAAGAGAGAGAGGTCTAACAATAGATCTATTCCACACTAAGATAGAAACTCCAAGGAAAATGATTACTATAATCGACGCTCCTGGACACAGAGACTTCGTTAAGAACATGATCACTGGAGCCAGTCAAGCAGACGGCGCAGTTCTTGTCGTATCTGCTAAGAGAGGAGAGGGAGTCCAGGCTCAAACCATTGAGCATGTGTTCCTTGCAAGGACTCTTGGTGTTAGACAGCTAATAGTAGCCATCAACAAGATGGACGAGGCAACTGTGAATTATAGCCAAGAAAGATTTGAGGAGGTAAAAGAACAGGTCTCAGAACTCCTATCTAGGGTAGGATATGATCCTTCAAAAATACCGTTCGTTCCAGTAAGCGGTCTAGTAGGCGACAACGTTGCTAAAAGAAGCGATAAGATGCCTTGGTACACAGGACCTACGCTGTATGAACTCTTTGACACATTTGAGGCCCCGCCCAAGCCAGTGGATAAGCCTCTCAGACTTCCAATCCAAGATGTTTACACGATTACGGGAGTAGGAGTGGTCGCTGTTGGAAGGGTGGAAACCGGCGTTCTCAAACCAGATTCTCAAGCCATAATTGAGCCAATAGACAAACTTGTTGAAGTTAAGACCATAGAAATGCACCATCAGAGGTTGCCGAAGGCAGAACCCGGAGATAACGTTGGAGTGAACCTAAAAGGCGTTGCAAAGAAGGAACTAAAGAGAGGAGATGTCATTGGTGATCCTAAGAATCCTCCAACAGTGGCTGAGGAATTCACAGCTCAAATCGTGATCCTTCAGCATCCAACTGCAATTGCTCCAGGATACACACCAGTGATTCACGCACATACAGGTCACTTCGCTGCAAGATTGGAGGAAATAGTAAAAAAAATAGATCCAAGCTCTGGACAAACCATTGAGGAGCATCCAAGCTTCATAAAGAAAGGAGATGCAGCCATAGTACGCTTCAGACCTCTAAAGCCATTTGTCATCGAGAAGTATAGCGAGTTTCCACCACTAGGCAGATTTGCCATAAGAGACATGGGAATAACCGTAGGAGCAGGCATAGTTCTGGACGTTAAACCAGTGGTAAGGGAAAGGAAGTAACCTTCTCTTCCTTACCCTTTGTTTTTTAACATAGACTTTAATGGATCTTTGGAGGGATTCTAATGGTAGAGAAACTGAGGATAGAACTAGTGAGCACTAACGTTGAAAGCTTGCAGAAGGTTAGCAGAGAGTTCAAAGAAGCAGGTGAGAAGATGGGAGTTAGGATTAAAGGACCAATTCCGCTTCCAACAAAGAGATTGAGGATCACTACATTGAGAAACCCTTCAGGAGAAGGCACCAATAAGTTCGACAGGTATGAGCTGAGGATACACAAGAGGATAATAGATGTCTTGAACCCAGATGAGAGGTTCATTAGAAAGATAATGGGCATCACGATACCTGATGATGTGAAGGTTAGCATAGTCATGATGGCATGATTTTAGAAAGGGCTACGTTTAATCCTCCTTTTATTCTGAAGCTAAGTACGTATTTTATCTCAAACCTCTATTTCTAAAAATAGTTATGTGGCGCCGGGGGTGGGATTTGAACCCACGCGGCCCGAATGGGCCACCGGCTCTCAAGGCCGGCGCCTTGGTCCGGACTTGGCTACCCCGGCAATAGAGGAGGGTACTAACCTAATTATAAGTATGAGTCAACTTAAACTTACTATATATCGCGCTCAGTACAAATTGATCTCTTTTCCTCTTAGATAGGGCCATAAAACCAGAGAAATCCGTGGATCGAGCATCTATTTGAGAGGAATGTACTTTGATGACCTTGTTGCGCCCTTTCCTGGGGAGCCATGGCGAACCACTTTGTTTGTCATCGCAAATTCTCCTAGGTAATGTCCGATCATTTCTGGTTTTATCTCAACTTCTACAAAGTTCTTGCCGTCATGCACAGCAACTTTCATGCCAACCATCTCTGGAAGAACAGGAAAGTCCCTTCTATGGGTTCTTATCACTTTCTTTACTCCCAGTTTTCTGTACTTCCTTATTTTCTCCAAAAGCTTCTTGTTTTCCAGAGAGAGCCCCCTTTTCAGAGTTCTTCTAATTCTAGCTGGCATAAGTTCCGCTAACTCCTCTATTGATAAGTTCTGGAGCTCTTCGAGAGTTCGACCGCGATATGCAAATTCTTTAGGCATGATCTATCACAACCAAGATTGTGATTTGAGGTTTTTATGTCTTTCTACTCTACCTCCTCCTTGTACCTCTTCTCTTCTTTGCACGACCTGTCTTGCGAGCCGCTATGTGACCGACTTTGGCTCCAGGAGGTGCACCTCTGCTCACTGAGGTAGGAGCACCTGGTCTAGCATGGGATCCCCCTCCATGAGGATGACTTACTGGGTTCATGGCTACTCCTCTAACTCTAGGCCATCGCTTTGGATGAACTCTCTCCTTGTAATAAGCGGCTGCTGCCTTCAGAAGTGGTTTTTCTGGCCTTCCACCACCAGCAATTATTCCGATCGTTGCTCTACATTTTTCGTCTACAACCTTTGTCTTTCCGGAAGGGAGCCTTAAGATGACCTTTCCTCTTTCTTTTGAGAATATGGTAGCAAAAGCACCGCTTCTCCTTGCTATTTTTCCTCCATCACCGTATCTAAGCTCTATATTACATACTGGAGTTCCTTCGGGTATTTCAGAAAGAGGGAGCACATTTCCAGGTTCTAAA
>QMVZ01000092.1 GCA_003661365.1 Thermoproteota archaeon
ACAGGCGCTAAAATAAAGAGGTTTAGGAAGAAAAGAAAATATGAAATGGGAGGTCCTCCAGCTAGCACGCGTTTGGGACCTAGAAAAATAAAGGTAGTTAGGACAAAAGGGGGAGGAAGGAAGGTAAAGCTTCTCTCTGAGATCTATGTTAACCTGAATTTGGGCAAGGAAACGAAGCGTGTAAGGCTTCTGGGAGTGGTTGAAAATCCAGCCAATAGGTTTCTAACGCGAGACAATATAATTACTAAGGGAACTATTGTAAAAACAGAGTTAGGTCTGGCAAGAATCACCTCTAGACCTGGGCAAGACGGCATCCTCAACGCTGTGATTGTTGAGGAAAGCAAGGCAGGTTAATAACTGGCGAACTTTATGAGACGTTTTGGGCGTATTGTAAAAGTAACTAGATCTAGAAATTTCTTAGTCAAGCTCTTCACAAAGATAGAAAAGGACCCTAAGGATCTCAAGGTTGTAACTAGGAAAATGGAGATAATCGGTGTAGTAAGGGATGTAATTGGAACAGTGGAAAAACCTTATGCTTTAGTGAAGATATTGGTACCACTTCATATTGCAGAAGATTATATAAGGGCAGACACATATCTTCTCTCGAAAGAAGAAGAAAAGAAGCTTCTTAGGCGTTCAAGCAACGTTTAAAGGTTTTCCGATTAAAGTTCTATTGAGCTTCTGGAGAGATTTTGGTGAAGGTAAATTGAAGAGCAAGGTATCAGAGGAACATAGAGTAGTTAAGAGACGAGAAGCAGCTACAGCGCTTGAGTCTCTTACCAAACTTCTGAGACTTCCATGTATTACCTGCCCGAAAATCGTTAAATGCGTTGAAAGGAGGGAGCTTGCAAATAAATGCCCAAAACTCACATCTTACCTGATAGACGACTAATTATCTCCCTAATCTGAGAAAGGGGAGCGTCTGTTTTAATTCCCTTATTGTTAATGTGAGAACGAACAGCTTTGTATCCTGATGATCTTAACTCTCTTAACACATCATTTGTGGGAGGAGTAGGAACCCTGAGCCTGCTTGATTCTTTTTCTAAGGAGTAAAAGAAGGGCGGCATTCCAAGCTCTTCAACTAAAGCAGTTAAGATCTTGCTTGATTTTTTAAAACCAACGCTTTCTCTAGGGATTAGTCCTGAGATTTTCCTCACAGCTTCAAGGTCTGCAAAATCACCTATCCAAAGAGGTCCCATAAGTACTAACTCACTTCCACATTCAACACAAAATCCCTTCTCTGGTATCTCTAACATTCCTCTTACAAAATTTCGACTTCCACATTTGAAACAATGCTCTATCCAACCCATGCTATCCCTCAGAAGCTTATTAGCCTCCTCAGCCCCTCTGTTTATCATTAGATAAGCCCTAACATAATGATCAGTTACATGGCCTAATACGGGTCTTACAGCCAAATCCTGTTTTCCAGCTTCTCTAGCTATGTAACCGATCAGAACCCTCAAACCAAACTCCTTACAGTACTCTGTCTTTCTACCCCAGACCCCATAAGCTCTTAAGAGCTTGTCCCTCTTTATACCAAAAAGGGGAGGCTCGTCTGTTGCTGTAACAGCTAGAACACCACCATTTCTAACTGCCCTTATCGCTGATAATAAGAAGGGAACGGGAGATCCAAAAGGATCCAAGTCAACGAACCAGTATCTCTCACCTCGAACACAAAGCCTCTCCGCAAGAGCATTCGCATCTTCGCAAGAAACCCTTACTTTTCTCCTAACATTGTTAAGTAGAACGTTCCTTTGTATGATTGCTGCACACAACGGGTTTCGGTCATTGGCAAGAACTTTTGAAATGTCCGTCTCTAACGCAAATCTTAAAGCTCGAACCCCGCTTGCAGCCATTAGATCTAAAGCCGTATCTTTGCCTTTAGAAACCATCCACCTAAGAACTGCAACAGCTATGTCGCGGTTTACTATCATTCTAGGGTTATAGAAGACTTCAGCACTGGTATAATCAAGACCAAGGCTTTCCAGTTTACTCAGATCGCTTGCGTAGAACTTTGCCCTTCCCTCGGTATACAGCTTTAGATCTATTGAAATCCTTTCTTCCATCAGGGAATTCCTTTACGCTCTTTTAAAAAGGATTGACCAACATATCACCGGGGATGGCCATAAAACACTCCTCTAAAAAATCAATTCTGAAAGCAGGAATAGACGAAGCTGGTCGAGGAGCAGTAATCGGTCCTTTAGTTATTGCATATATCACCATCCCGTCTGACAAGGAGCATGAATTGTTAGACCTAGGTGTTAAGGACTCTAAGCTTTTGACTCCTGTTGAAAGAGAACGGTTATTCGACCAGATATGTTCAAAAGCCTCAAGCATCTTTGTTAGGAAGGTTCAACCTGCTGAAATAGATCGGGCGCTTTCCGGCAAGGGGCTTAATCATCTTGAAGCCCGCATTATGGCTGAGCTCTTGGAGAAGACAAGTGCGTCGGTTGTTTACGTGGATGCTCCTCAATCCAAGCCAAGAAGCTTTGAAACTCTGCTCAGGTTTCTATCAGGTTCAAGGGTTGAAATAATAGCTGAGCCCTTTGCAGATAAGAAATACCCGCTAGTTTCCGCTGCTTCCATAATAGCTAAGGTCATAAGGGATAGAGAAGTAGGGAAACTCAGGGATGTTTATGGTGACTTTGGTTCGGGATATCCAAGCGATGAGAAGACGCGAAAGTTCCTGGCAAACCTGATATCTGCTGATGAAGTTCCACCAATCGTCAGAAGATCTTGGCAGACGTACTTGAAGATGAATGAGATGAATAAGTCAAGAACACTTGAGGATTTCACTTAACTCCTCCTTGCCAAAATTACTGCATGTTTCCTATCAAAGGGCGATAGATCAACCGTTTGAATGATCTTGTATCCGGCATCCCTTATTTGAGCCTCAGCAATTCTATATACCTCTCTTGGAGGCTTGGTCACGTCGATGCTGCTGGCTTTAACGGCAATCATCGCATATCCTCCCTTCTTTAGGTATATATTGCAATTCTTGATCAAGATGTCAACCTGATCTGGCTGGGCAACGTCAGCATACACCACATCGACCGCACTCACGACATTAGTGTAGCTATCTGGCGACCTAGCGGAGACTAGTATGGGGACAATGTTCTTTCTGGCAGCAGAAACGTTGATAAGATCCCTCATAACTCTTTCAGAAACTTCAACTCCAAAGATCAACCCCTCTCTACCTATTATATCGCTGAAGTGAGAGGCCGTTGTTCCAGAGGCAATTCCCAGGTAAAGTATCTTGGAGCCTGGCCTAATTGGGAAGTCTTTTAACCCCTTTAATATTGCGGCGGCAGGTTTAGATCTCTCTGGGCTCCAAATTCTGTACTCCTCGCCCTTTACCCTAATGATCCATTCATCATAGCTCTTAAATCCTGGAACCAAGTTCTTAGTCGCTAAGTTCCTCCTTTTTCTCCCCATCTGCACCCAGAATACGCCAGGAAACTTTGCATCCTTTCTAATCAATCTTTACCCCCTTTAACTTTCTTAATCTCTTCTTCTATCTCTTTTTTCAGCCTATCTCCTATAAACTCGCCCCCAAAAGCATCTATCCTTGATGCCAGGGCGGCCTTCGTGGCTATAATCCTTGCAATTTTCCCTCTAAGTTTCTTTGGAGCGGTCCGTATCTCTTTTACTTGGAAGAGTATTCCGTGTTTTGGTGGTTTAGTACCTCGCGTCATGTGCAGGAAGATGGCCTTCCTAGCTCCAAGAACTTGTATTGTGCTAGAAGGCATCATTGCCAGCCTCTCTAAGCTACCAGCCATGGCAATAAGTCTTGCAACTATCAGAGGCTGAATTATGGTTGATAAGTTAGGTGCACATTCTCTAACGAGCTTTTCAAGGTACTTCTCGACCATTTCCTTGTTATCGTATAGGTCGACCCAGAGCCTTGCTATATTTCCTAAAACAGGGTAATCTTCTTCGTTTAAATCTCCCCCCATGGACTCCCTTGCTCGGGTAAGTATTTCTCTAGCTAAACGTTCCTTAACACCTAGCTCGCACAATCCTTCGAAATTCAGCATCCTTCTGTCTGGAAAGGCCGAAACTATCTTAGTATATGTGTAATGGTCGTCTACAAGCTGATCAAGTTCCGGAAAATGTATCGAATGCCACTCTCTAATGGCAGGAATTAGTATGTTTAGGGCTTTGTTGAGATGATCCAAGTAATCTATTGCTCTAATTATGAGCTTATCTCTCTTGGTGAGTTCTGATCTTATTAGGCTTCTAGAAAGTTCTATGCCAAGTTCTACTAGAAAGAGCCTGTATTCAGGCTCATCGGCTTTCCAATTCAAAATTTTTGCTACATCTAACGGTCTCTCTCTATAAAAAACTAGAATTGGGTTTGTTGGATCGACGGTCACCCTTTTGTTAGTTCTTTGGGCTATTAAATTCTTTAAATCCCTTGAATCAACTACAATCTCATCTATTTGCGGGTCTTTATCCAAATATTCAACTAAATCTATCAGCTCTTCAATAAATTCCCCTCTTCTAATGCTCAAATGGCGGCTTGCAGCTTTGCTGGGGTCCAGCGGAAAAGCTGATCTAAATATTTCCTGCTTTTTCCCATCTACAACCAAGAAGCCGAGGGGATGAGAAACTACGAAGGCTTGCAAATGAAATCGCGCTCCCTACTTTGCGTGTGTAGAGAATATCTATCTTGATAAAGGAAATTAAGAGTTATCTAATAAATTAAATCTAGTGTAAACTAAAGACTCATCCAACAATCGTTTTTCAAAAAAGCAGTTCTAAAGTAATTTCCCCCTCTGAGGGCGATGTCTCACTTCACTACTTGGCCAGGTTCTATGCCTAAGATAAACCTTCTCTTGTATACTGCTCTGATCTTTACTCTAGGAGATGGGTTCTTTCTTGGCCTTCTTTCGATCTTTGAGGTAAGTGATCTAACTTTTCCTGCCTTGTTTAGCGCACCATGTGTACCTCTAGGCATGTAACATCACCATAATAGTTGCATTTGTAGGAGATAATTAAAGTTATCTCTCCTCTTCCTCCACTTCCCTTTCTATAATTCTACTCCTGTACTCCCTTAGTATGTCCTCTAATCTCACCCCACCCTTCTTAGGAACATGTTCTGGTGTGGTCGAATCTCTCATCAATATGTCTCCCTTAATGTATGGAATTCCTCCTCTCCACCATATCTCAATATCCCTACCACAAATTACATTTATTCCTCTACTCTCTAACTCATGGATAACCTCTACTGGTGGGGGATTCCTCTTCCAGATCAAAGCCATGACACCTAGCTCTGACAACATTCCAACGACGGTTTTTCCCATCCCACTAGCATCGATAACAAGCAATACATCACCTTCTCTTATCCTCTTTTCTGCTGCAGCAACCTCTATTACTTCTCTAGAGAGTTTATTTAAGACCAAGACTTGAATCCAGCCCGTAGGAGGTTCTTTTAAGACATTCTCTAATTCCTTAACTTTTGCAGCCAGGAGCTCATTTTTCCACCGGGCTTTCCTAAGTTCTTGCTCCAACTCCCTAATTCTTGCATCTCGCTGAGCAATTCTTCTATCTCTTTCGATCTCCAAATTAATTTTCTCTCTTAATTGGCTAATCTGCTCTAATAATCCTGAAATCTCCTTTTCTTTCTTCTGGAGCAACTCTTCGTAATACGATAACCTATCTTCTAGTTCTCTAATTCTCTTCAGTAATTCACTTGCAATGGGAGATCTCCTTCGTCTTATTTTCTTGACGGTCCTTCTTTGTTCCAGATGTTCAGATTTCTCCTCTGGCGCCAAGGCTTCACTTATCGACTTTCCTTTGACTAACAGTTCTCTAACCCTGGTTGTAAATGGTACTCCTTTCTCTCGAGCTCTAGCTTCAGCCTTCTTAAAGAGCGTGTTCAGCCTTCTATACGTTATGAGAAGAGCTGCTAAAGCATCTCTTTCGTGAGAGGTTGATGCCTTTAACCCAGAAGACTCTTCAAATTCCTGAACTACCTTTTCCTTTTCTTTTAAAGTCAGAAGGTCGGCAGCTGGTTCAATTTTTGCGTTAAAGATCTTGGCTATCTCTTTAACTCTCTCAGGTATTGGAAAAACATCTGTAGTGATAAGCACAGGTCTTCCATGCTTTACTATTTCTTCTATTATCTGGGACCTTGAGGGCATTCTGAGGGTCTGAAGGGAGATAACATTTCCCTCAAGGTCCGATATGGCAAGTCCAAGGGAAGCTCCCGGATCTATCGAGACTAAAAGAGGTTTAGACCGCGTGGTCTTGCAAGAGCCGGCAAACTCTAGCTTTCTCTTCATTTTCCTTGTAATTATAACTTTGATGGAACCGTTTTCTCTCGGCCTAACTATTTCGGTTACGGTGGATTCTGGAGCATATACAACAAACTCAGCCCTCCTAAGTCCTCCTTCTGCCTGATGCACGTACAAATCGTACTCAATACCTCTCTCATCTAAACAAGAGGCTATTCTATTTGCTTCGTTTAGTATTGCGGCCTCTATCATGCGTCTCCATCTGTTAGTGCCTGAACCACCCTTCTTAATGCTAGCGTTTCGTGTTACCACAATTCTACACTCTGGTTCGAATAGAATGACCTCGCTTCCTACTCCTCTAGATGCAAGCAAAGCTGCTAACTTAGCTTCAACAAGAGAATCTGATCTCTTACCTACAATCAAACC
>QMVZ01000093.1 GCA_003661365.1 Thermoproteota archaeon
AATCTCATAGAGGTCTCCTACAGCACCAAACCTTGCATAATCGAATATCCTCGCGCTAGGATCCTTGTTTATGGCAACAATAACCTCCGAGTCTTTCATTCCAGCGAGGTGCTGTACAGCCCCAGAAATTCCGCATGCGATGTAGAGCTTTGGTCTAACCGTTTTCCCGCTTAACCCAACCTGTCTACTCTTTGGCATCCATCCCTTATCAACAACACTCCTGCTTGCAGCTACTGTGCCTCCAAGAAGATTTGCCAGTTCTTCGAGGAGCTTGAAGTCTTCTGGAGCTCTAAGCCCTCTACCTCCTGCAACAATAATTTCTGCATCTTCTATGCTCTGCCCTTCCTTTATAACTCTCTTTTCTTTTAACACCCTAGTCCTATCCCGCAAGTTAGCTGGTATATTTCTCTCCATAACCAAGCCTTCCCTGTTTGGATCCTCTTCTGCCTCCTTCATTACCTTGTATCTAACTGTAGCCATCTGGGGCCTCTTCTCTTTGCATACGATGGTAGCCATTATGTTCCCTCCATAAGCTGGCCTAGTCTGGATCAAATTTCCCTCCTCATCCACGTCTAGACCAGTGCAATCGGCTGTTAGTCCTGTTTTGAGCCTTGCCGCTATCACAGGAGCCAAAGCTCTTCCAAAGCTTGTTCCACCCATGAGCAATATGCTTGGCATCCCTGCTTTAACGGCGTCAACTATGACATCTGCATAAGGGTCTTCTCTCAAGATCTCAAGCCTCTCATCGTCGTAAACTAGAACTTTGTCGGCTCCCCTTCTTACAAGACCCTTAGCATACTTTCTAACATCTTTTCCTATAAGAACACATGTTAGCTCCTCTCCTAACTTGTCAGCAAGCTTCCTTCCTATCCATAGGAGTTCGTACGTTATTCGGTGGATCTTCCTCCTTCTCTGTTCAGCTACAACCATAACTCCTTTGTACTTGGACTTGTCCTCAAACTCTTTGGCAGCCTCTAATAGCTCTAATGCTCCCTCTGTACAGGCAGATATGCATACCCCGCATAGCTGACAGCAGCCCTCGTCTATTGTAGCCTTTCCCTCAACAAGGGTAATGCAACCATAAGGACATGCGCTAACGCAGGCACCACATCCTGTGCATTTCTCCTCTATAACTCTTAACGTCCCAGCCATTACATCACCTCACAAGTCCAAGTTCAATCACCTTCTCAACTAGCTTCTTAGCAAGTTCTTTTGGATCTCCCTCAAGAATTTCTCCTTTAGATGGTTCTGGAGGAGTTTCTACTTTTATCACCCTCGTTGGGGAGCCTTCGAGCCCAAACCTGCCTTTTTCGCATACATCAGAAAGATCAGCAGCTGTCCAGATCTTAATTTCGGCCCTTTTTGCCCTGAGTATATCCTTGAGTGATGGAAGCCTTGGCTCATTAATGTCCTTTGTGACTGTTAGGAGGCAAGGGATTGGAACTTGAACTACTTGAAAACCCTCCTCTATCTCCCTGTGAACTATTAGGTGCCTGTCTCCAATCTCTTCTATCTTCCTTACGTAGGGAACAAATGGAATTCCAAGGTTTTCAGCGAGTTCAGGGCCCACTTGAGCTGTGTCTCCATCAGTAGTCTTTTCACCGCAGAATATGAGGTCAAACTCACCAATTTTCCTGATGGCGCATGCTAAAGTGTAAGAGGTGGCTAGAGTGTCTGCACCTGCTAAAGCTCTATCAGACAAGAGTATTGCTTCATCTGCTCCAATAGCTAAAGCTTCTCTAAGCGTAGACTCGGCTTGAGGGGGTCCCATGCTTAGGGCTATGACCTTTCCTCCAAATCTTTCTTTGAGCCTTACCGCTTCTTCTAGTGCGTTCAGATCGAAGGGATTTGTTTCCACCTCAATTCCTTCTCTTATCAACGTTCCTCTTTCTGGATCTATCTTTACTTCCTGAGTAGCTGGAACCTGCTTTAGACAGACTATGATCCTAAACCCAGCCATTCCATCACCTTATGTCCTCATGGGGCTAGCAACGATCATACCAGTTCGGTAGTGCTTCCTTTTTTAGGATGTATAAAGTCATCCATAATTCCTTCTTATTAACTTAGGTCGTTAGTTTCATGTCTTATACGCGCTTGGTGGTAATTCAATCAGTCTTTCTGAGTCCAAAATAAAGTAAAATAAAAGACCCTCACTTAATGAGTGACCTATCATGGATCCAAAGGTAATAGAAGGTTTGAAGTCCATTGTCGGGCCAAATTACGTGATAAGCGATCCCGAAGGGGTAAAGCCATACCTGCTTGACGAGACGTCAAAGAACATATGTCCTGAACCTTTCTTAGATGTAGTTGTTGTTAAGCCAAAAAATACGGAAGAAGTCTCAAAGGTGATGAAATTCGCCTACAACAATGAAATTCCAGTCGTGCCAAGAGGAGGAGGAACAGGGCTTGCAGGAGGCGTTGTACCAATAAAACCATCGATAATCTTGTCTTTGGAACGGATTAAAGAGAAGATCGAAGTTGATAAGGGCAATCTGACAATGACCTGCGATGCTGGCGTTACTCTTGGCGAGATATTAGAGCACCTTGAAAAGAACATTGAGGATCTATGGTTTCCACTTCACCCTGGGGACGAAGGAGCCACGATTGGAGGTCTAGCGGCTTGCAATGCAGGAGGAGCTAGGGCTGTGAAATACGGGGTAATGAGAAACTACGTTGCTGGAATGACTGTGGTGCTCCCTACAGGAGAAGTGCTCAGGCTCGGAGGGAAGATGGTGAAAAACGTCACAGGATACAACTTGATGCATCTCCTCATAGGTAGTGAGGGAACCTTAGGCATAATTACTGAGGTGACCTTCAGGCTAAGACCAAAACCCTGGGGAACATATACATTGGTCGTCCCGTATGAGGATCCAAATAAGGCAATAGAAACGGTTCCTCCAATATTAAGGAGTGGAGTCATCCCTCTTGCCATAGAGTACATAGAGAAAGAGGGGATAGAGGCTGGAGAGAAGGCTACTGGAGAGAAGTGGCCAGTAAAAGAGGGACAGGCCTTCCTTATGATTGTTCTGGAGGGCATGAGCGAGGAGGAGCTTTTGAGCATGAGCGAGAAGGTTGCAGAAATATGTCAGGGACACGGTGCAACTGACATATTCTTGGCAGATACGAGGAGGCAACAGGAGAGGATACTAAAAATTAGAAGCCTGATCTATGAGGGACTGAAGGATGAGACTGTTGAGATATTAGATGTAGGGGTGCCTATTGCCAGCATAGCTGAATTCGTTAACGAGAGCAGGAAGATTGGAGAGAAGTACGGAATGAAGATAGTCCAATACGGTCATGCTGGAGATGGAAACGTTCATCAACACCCACTAAAGACTGGCTTCAAGGAGGAAGAGTGGAGAGAATTTTACCCTGATCTGAAAAAAGAGATATTTGCACTAGCCAGGAGACTTGGGGGCACCTTAACAGCAGAACATGGGATAGGGTTGATAAAGAGGGAAGATCTGTTATCTTATTTGAGCGAGGAGGAAATCAGGCTGATGAAGGGAATCAAATCTTTATTTGACCCCAAGAATCTCCTTAACCCTGGGAAAGTTGTGGTTCTTTAACTCTGCATCAAGATGAGATTTCGTGGGACAGGCATGCTTAGAGCTAAGCAACATAGAAAAGCCTAAGGCAGCAACATAAGGTCTTCAAAGCCATATGCATGAGATTTGCCCTTATCTCTTCTTCTCAGGACTGTATGCAACGATACCAACGGATATATCGCCTTTTTCAGGTGGCTTTAGCAGAACTTTGAGCCTTTTACTTCCAAACAATGACCTTGCCCATTCAGTTGCCTTCTCAACGTATTCCTTCTTTGATACGTAAACGGTTGCTGACATGAAATCCCTATCTACAATCCCATAATCTTCCTTTACAGCATTGATAGACCTTTCTATGTCTTCTATCTCCTCCTCTATTGTACCAGAGATTCTAGGTTCGATTTTCAGAAAGATGTACTCGCCCACCTTGCTAACAGACATTCTTATATCGCTGTACTCGCGGAGAGATCTCATTTCAAGCTGTCTAGCGTTTCTTAACAGCTCTCTAACCTTTCTTCTTCCAAGAAGCATTCCAATAAGTTCGCCAGCAGTGACGGAAACGAAGGTGATTATAACCCACTTCGGAAGGAATGTGACAAACCACTCAAGCGTCTGCTCGAAGTTGGTTGGTTTTAGCAGAAAACTCCAGAAGTTTAGAACAAATATAGGCACCCAATACGCTATGGTAGTAATTGTGAAAAGGATCTCTACGGCACGACCCCGGTACCTGTTCTCTATCCTTTCTTCGTCTATCAACGATATATCATTCTTATAATAGGTAGCTTGCTTTTATGTTATTTCCTTGGTAGGTTATGAGACGGTAGTGAACAATGCGGGAAATCAAGATATACGTCGCAGGCCCACATAAAGCTGGTAAGACTACCGTAATCCACTATTTAGATCCAGACTCGATTACTATTGACTATTCAGGCTCAGGAGGGTCAACTACTGTAGGGTTTGACTATGGAATCGTCTACTGGGTTCCAAGAAAGAAAAAGTTGATTCCTTTAGAAGAACATAGGAGGAAAAAGGATAAGTATTCTGATCAGGATATCTGGAAGGTTGTTCTCGTAGGAACCCCTGGTCAGGAGAGGTTTGCTCCGGTAAGAGAGTCCCTCGTGAGAGGATGCTCAGCAATCGTTTATGTTGTAGATAGCGCGGATTTCGATGAGAGGGCCCTTAAGATATTCCGAGAAATAGGCACCTACTTCGATGAAGGCACGCCAATGGTTGTTCTAGCAAACAAGCAAGATCTTAAAGGAGCTCTTAAGGGACGAGAAGTCGTTATGAAATTGGGAGTAAATGCCCCAGTCTTTGAGACGATAGCAATAAAGGGTAAGAAAGTAAAAGAGGCTCTCATAACTCTTCTAGCGATTGTGAGGTCGTCCAGATATTCTAATCCAAATTCATAATTTCTTCAGTACTTGGTTTCTTTTTGTGAAGGTCGCAATTTCTTTGTAGCCGACTTTTTTCATCAAATCTAGGGCTTTATCAAAGTGCCTTCCAACTTCCCAAGGTTTGTGGGAATCGGATCCAAGTGTAACTGGAATTCCCATGCACCAACAAATGTTCAGAATTCTTTCTCCAGGGTAGACCTCCCTAGCAGGCTTTTCCAATCCTGAAGTGTTTATCTCTACGCAGAGCCTGTTTATTTTGATTTTTTCAAGAACAGCAGTTATTTTAGGCATTATATCAACTGTTGGCCTGAATCCAAACTTCTTTACTAAATCCAAGTGGCCAACTATGTCGAAGAGTCGCGAGGATGCCATCTTTTCAACGAGAGAGAAATACTGCAAGTAAACCTCGTTAATGTCCCTTTCATAATATCCCCTTATGTAGCGAGGGTCGTCTATTACCCAATCATCTAAAAAGTGGACTGAACCTATGACGTAATCGAAAGAGAACTCCTCGACAACCCTCCTTATCTCCTCTTCTTTGCCGAGAAAGTAATCGACCTCAGCCCCCAGCTTCACAGGAATGCTTGACTCCTTCTCAACGTTTTCAACTAACCTGATGTAATCCTCGATTTGAGTTACCTTCATCGCGTACTCTGGTCTCCACTTATCCACCATTATGTGGTCTGAAAAGCCTATTTCGGAGATCCCCTTCCTTTCTGCCTCTTTAACGTATTCTATGGGCTTTCCCTTAGCATGTCCGCAGAGATATGTGTGAATGTGGTAGTCCACAATCATTGCATTGTTCCAGAATCGTGATTTGATAAAGACTTTTTCTCGTGAGCTAAACAAAATCTAGGAGGGACCTTGTTCTGAGCTAAGCTCAGATTACTTTTTCTTAGAGGGGACATCTAATATGCGGATCTGAGATGGAGCTGCGAGATTTGAAAGTTCTCATCACGGGAGGGAGTAGAGGCATAGGTAAAGCAACAGCTCTTGCCTTTGCAAATAAAGGCTGTGATGTAGCTGTGAACTACCTTCACTCCGCTGCTAAAGCTAAGGAAGTTGTTAAGGAGATAGAAAACATAGGAAGACGAGCAATAGCTGTTAAAGCAGACGTTTCTATCCTTCAAGAGTGTGAAAGAATGGTAGAACAAGTCATTGAAGCCTTCGGGAGAATAGACGTGCTTGTAAATAATGCTGGTGTTTTCCCAAAACACTTCAAGATAACTGAGATAACTGAAGAGGAATGGGATTGGATATTGTCAATTAACTTGAAGGGAGCCTTCAACGTCACAAAGCTTGTTGTGCCAGGGATGGTCAAAAGAAGGCTTGGAAGGATAATTAGCGTGGCATCTATAGCGGGTAAGAGCGGAGGAACGGTTGGTGTAGCATATGCTGCATCCAAAGCCGGATTGATAGGGTTTACAAGGGCGCTGGCTAGAGAACTAGCGCCTTACGGAATAACGGTCAATGCGGTGGCGCCAGGACCTGTCGACACCGATTTTCTTACTCCAGAATTCAAAACGAAGGCAGCAAAGCTTTCACCTCAAGGCAGAATAGCCAGACCTGAGGAGATAGCTCATGCCATAATCTTCCTAGCCGAGAATGACCATATAACTGGGGAAGTCATCAACATAAACGGTGGAAGGTACGTGGATTAATTGCGATTTCACACAATGTCTTTCTAAACTCACAAAAC
>QMVZ01000094.1 GCA_003661365.1 Thermoproteota archaeon
CATTCGTGCCCTTCGCTGCCATTCGCGGTATTCGCACTCTCCATTCGTCCCATTCGCTCCAATTCGTGCTATTCGCACTCTCATTCGTGCCCTTCGCTGCCATTCGCGTCTTTCGCACTACCCATAGCAGAACTCCCTGTAGGCGCATCTGGTGCAGAATCGGCTTTTCTTTACCGGTGGTGGTCGATCATTATTCATGATCTCTCTCATCCGGGCAAATGCCAGTTCCAGTTCCGCCTCCAGTTCCGGGGTGAGTTCCACCTTAATCCGTTTCTTCTCCTTTGGTATCAAAAGTTCTCCTGTCAGCTCAACCCCCTGTCGTTTCAGGCGGTAGAGATAGTAGGCCAGTTGCATGATGGCGGCCTTCAGCCCCTTAGAGGATTTCTTAATCTCACCAACGATAATCCTTCCATCCCGTTTCTGGATCAGATCGATCTTCATTCCCTCGGTCGTCAGCTCCTTCTTATCCCGCTGGTAGGAACCGGTTGCAATCAGCCGTCCCAGTTCCAGGAGTTCCCACTCCGGGTCAGCCGAAACCTCATGAGCAAACAACCAAAACTTCCGGGGGCAGATGTAGAAAGAGTTAAGGAGAGAAGGGGTCAAAACCATGATCTTTCGTTATTATCTGGGGAGCATCTTCCACTACCTTCATTCATTCTGCTAAGGTATCCACTTTTACAAGCAAATTACAGGATACATCATGATACTGGACATGATTCGTATTCAGCTCCGTTAAACCACTTTCCAACGGTCTCCACCTCTTTTGAGAAAACATATTTATAGAACAATTGATGTAGACAGCCCCCAGATACTTTTTCCATTAACACATCGGACTCAAATTCCGTCATAATATCATCACTTCTGAGGATGGCTCTCCCAATTTCTCTTCTTCAAAACCAAAGTCTTTACAATACGGCACCTTACACACCCAAAACGACCTTCTACCTATCATCTTCCTATAAAATATCCCCAAGTCTTCTTCATTGTGCTTTGCCACCCACCACATTGGAACCGGGGCAAGATATAAGGAAGCTTCACTCGGGGACAGATCTGGATGTTTCCTTAATTCCGACTCAGGTATAACGTCTACCGTAACGAAGATTAAATCTCTGGGCCGAAAAGCCCTTGCCTCTTCCTCGCTAAAGCGGATCTCATCGTAGTTATGCCCGAAAAGCGTGCATGCTTCGAAGAACTCCGGCAACTGGGCTTGTCCCAGCTTTTGGTCATGGTATACCCGATCACACCAGAGTTTTATATCTCCATAGGAAACAGCCTTCTCTCTCAAGACCTCCCACGTTCTCTCCATCAACTTTTGATCTCGGTAGGGAAGATGATAAAGCTCCCCCTCGGGTGTCTCCGGCCGGAATATCACAAGTTGATGGCCATTTGAAGATTCATTTCCTCTGTTGAGCCTTCCAGCCCGCTGGCCTAATGCATCCATAGGAGCAAGTTCCGTAAACATCCTATGGCTAGATATATCCAAGCTTACCTCTATTACCTGAGTGGATACCAGAAGAAAGGGCTTGCCGAGTTTCCGGCGTACGTTCACTTCTTCAAAGACCCTCTTTTCTTTTTCTCTGCGGTGCTTATAGCAGAATCGTGAGTGTAGAAGTTCCTTCTCATCCTGAGGAATGTCCTGGAACGCCTTATAGACCTCCTGTGCTTTGCGCACGGTGTTCAGAATGATAAATTGGACTAAACCCCTCCTATGTCCTTCACAGATTTCCTCAAGAAAATCCTCCTCTATTTCCCAGGTTTTGTCGACGATAAGCGGCTTCAGACGTTTCTCCACTACGAAGGGTTTAAACGTCATGCCCTGTTTATCCTCCACGAACCTATATTTTCCAAGCTCTCCCTCTCTCAAGAGAAACTGGGGCAGAGTTCCGCTCATTAGGAGATGGGGAATATGCATATTACGGAGAAGCTTAAAAAGTTCCTTCAGCTCGGCCAACATCTTTCGGTCGTAGTAGTGCACTTCATCGAAGACCAAAGCAGCTGTCTGCAAACATCCTAAGGCTAAGTCTGCCTGCCTGAAACCGTGTACACAGGAATATAGTATATGATCTACCGTAGTCACAGTGACGGGCTTGACCATCACCTCCCCTAAGAAATTCTTCTCTCGGACCAGCTCAAGTTCTTCCTGGGGGTTAAGCTCGTCGCCCTCTTCTTCTTTTCTGCCTTCCAATCTACAGACTTCTTTGTGCTCCAGGAAACTCTTCCCGTGATATAACCCAACATTCTCCTGACCGAACACACGGGCCAACCGTTCTCTCATGGCATTTGAAGTAACCTGCGTCGGCATGGCGAGTACCAGACGGTCTATCCCATAGATTTCCTTCATCCTTAAAAACCAAAGTAGGGCTCCTTCGGTCTTACCCCTGCCGCAGGGAGCCCGAAGCACTACGAAGGGGTCTTCGAGGTCCGCTAATTCCGTCTGAAAAGGATAGGGAACTCTTCCAGACAGTATTTGTTCCTCAACGTTATATTGAACCTCCCATAGCTTTGGAGGAGCTTCCAAAATGCTCTCTAAGATACCTTCTGGAACCTCCTTCGCTCTTTCGGAAAATACCCTACTGGCGACGATATCGCTGGTTTTCACAAAGGAAAGGAGCCAAGTATAAAGGGCTTTAAGCTGAGCTCTATTGGGAAAAATTTCCGTTTTCTTTTTCAACCAATCCAATCCATTGTCAACATAGAAACCGAGAGAAGATTTGCTTAACTGATCTATATCAACTTGTGGAAAATTTCCAAGCTCAGACAAACCGAATATCCTCCTTGCCGTTTGGAAGGCTTTCTGGAGGAAGGAGTTAACCTCGGGTTCTATATGCACCTTCTCGTCCCTCCGTATACTAAGTTTGTACAGGTCCGAGTATAGGAGTGAATGATGGGCAACTATGGACAGTAACTCTAAGACCGGTATGTTTCCTATGGGATAGAAGGAGGGATATCCAGCTTTACTCCATACTTCGTGGGCCACAGCCAAGGAGAAAAGAGAATGGGGCAAATCAGGTCGGTGGGCACCCTTTGCTATCGCCTCCTGGAAAGCCCTCGCCGCCTTCCCGGAATCGTGGAGGAGGACGGAGAGGACCATGGAAAGTAATGCCTTACGCTCATCTAGACTCCACTTCCGACAGAAAGCGGAGAACCCGGATTTCTTTACCAGAGCGGCGAGGACCTGAAGGGTATCAATGGTGTGTCCCTCTAAAGTCTGAAGGACTTTCCCCTGCCGCTTGCCTATCAACGTTTTCAATTCCAAAAAGTTCTACAGCTTTTTTACCAAAGATGAACGCCTCTCTCTGTTTGGCAAGCCTAAGTGGTGGCTCTTTAGGAAGCGAAGTGAGAGGAAGGTACAACACCGAGTTTCCCTCGAAACCGAAAGGGATCCTTAAAACTTCACATCCTTCATGCACACCCATTACAAGACCCCAAAGCTCCCGTACGTGGCCTGATCTTACCTTCCCCTCCCAAAGCACTTCTACCACCACCATATCGTCAGATTGTCCAAGGTACAGAGGTCTTGTGGGGCTCTGGAGGACATCTGTCACTTCCCGCACAAGCCTATAGTCTTTCGAAGTCAAGAAGACCTCGTACGAAGGCCGGACGAGCAAATCCTTGAAGATAGGGGATGATGGAAAAAGGCCAGGACGTCTTTCCACTTCCCTTCCTATGAGTTTAAGCATCTTAGCAAGTTCTCTTGTGGGCCGCTCTAATTGAACAATCGGACAGATATTTATCCGGAGTGCCCTTTGTAGTTCTTCGATTTCTTTTAAATAACTCTTCCGATTCACCCCTAAAGCGTTGAGGATTAGTCCGAACACAGTACTCGGTGGGGGTATAGGAAAAGTAAGTAGTGAGCTTGTAGTTAAAGGTTTGCGAAAGCAAGCAAAATAAGGCACCTCCAAGGAAAAGGTTACGCCTCTCATCTTAGAAATCTAATCAATTTCTAAGGCCTTTTTAGCCTCTTCTACAGCCGCACGAGGGGTTAAGATCGGGATACTCCGACTCTCTAAGAGTTTACGAACTTCCTTCTCATTCTCTAATAGGTCGTTCAACATCCCTGCAAATATAGCAGGTCGACCAGCCAACCTTATACAGTCCTCGGCTACTTCGGTTAGTATCTGGCTGAGCCTTTCGATCTGGAGTCGGACAGTTCTCTCCCAATTAACTTCTAATGCCTTCTGGAGGCGATGGGAGTAATTTGACTGAAGAGCTATAAGGATAAAGTCAGGTGTGAAGTCCGTAAGAAGCCTCGCCTGTTTGGAATAATCTGAGAAATCTTTAACCGCGTTTAAAAGAAGTGCCACTCTTCTATCTCTCTCACTTTCATCCGTGAGATCCTCTAGCTGAATACTCTGAATCACTTTTGCTTCAGCAACTTCCCTGTCTCTTCGTCTTCTTCTCTTTATCCCTTCTATCCTGTCTATTTCCACAGGACTTTCTTCCCTCCCCACCCTTTGTATGTCTACACACAGTCCGGCTTTGTAAAGATTTACTGAAAGCTCTACATTCACAATATCGCCTCGAAGCTCTCCTGCCTCTACTTGTTCTTGTCCCCTATGTCTGCGAGTAAGGAAATCTAAAACCATTGCTTCGTCTAGAGGAATCATTCCCATTGCAGGAGACACTTTGACTGGGGAGACTCTGACGATCGCTCCTCTGTCTGGAAGTGTAGTCATAAATCCGAACAGGTCACAGAGCACACATTTCTCTATTCGCCCACAAGTCTCACCTTGTTCATTGGCTACACAGGCTTCCTCAGATCCGACCTCCCTCCTTATAGCCTCCTTAAGATAAAAGCGCATTGCCTGGCCACTCACATAAGGAAATTCCCGGCCTCTCCAGCGGTATTTTTTGATATCCACTAAGTTAGAACCGCCCTCCCCACTGTTTAAGTTTGTAAGATCAGTTTCAGATAGCCAACACAAACTCAATGCCTTTACTTCAGCCCTCATTCTTACCCCCTTTCACTGTTGAGCAGAATTTCTCCTTATTCGTCTTGCCCACTCCAGTCCTGCGAAAATCATTAGAGTATTTTTCACCTCTCGGAATTCACTCAAATTAATCTCAGATAAGATATCTGTCAGCTTCTCCAACCCTTCAAGAGAGATGTATTGTAGCTTATCAGCCTCCAAGCCGATCAACCTATGGCTAGCCTGTGACAGGACCTCTAAAAGGTCTTTGGGCGATCTAGCTCTTTCCAAAGCATAAAGTAAGGTGGGGGATTTCCGTTCAGCGGAAATCTGGGCCAATGCCCTACCTACCTTCTTGATCACTCCTAATCTCTCTTCGTCCATGTAATTCCTCCTCCAATGCTCGACAAACTTCTCCATACTTTCTTCAGTTTCCCAACGATATGCCAAATTTCTTCTCGGCCTGGGAACAAACAGAGAAGCAAAGGAAGAAAAATCATTCTCCAGCACTGCCTTAGAAAGTTTCTCGCGTAACTCATCCACTTCATCTGTAATAAATCTGTTGGTCCTTTCATCTACCAGCCACATAGAAGCTATTATATCTTGGTAAGGCCTAAGTTTAACTTCCACACAATCTTTAAGCAGACGGATAGTTGGATCATCCAGGATAAGTTCTTTGGCAACCACATTCTTCAGAGGCCCGATAGGGATTACAAAAACTTGCCATCCTTCCGAAATGCTACGGCGGACATCTAAAAAACTTCCTTTCACCTCAGCCAAAATGTCATGTAGCAGCCTTTCTAAAAAGGCAAGGAGTATGGAGTTCTCGGCCGGAGGAGACTCCTCCACCACTTGTTTACCCCTCCGGATGATGACCTTGACGTTCGACCTTCCATCCTGTAGTCTGAGTTGTCGTCGAAATCTATCTTTAAGTTCACTGAGCCGGGATAGGTCTAAGTTTAACGGTGCAGGGACTAATACAGCAGAAAGCCTTCTTCCTATGAAGGTTCGATATATAAGTCCATTGTCCAGCCAAGCCAATGCTCCTCTGAGGTAGCACCTCGGACAAATGCGAAAGTGTTCGCTTAACCCTTTCAAACCTTTATCTGTTATTCGTGTCCTCACACCAGAAAGAGACTTTATTTTAGTAGCCATCGGGTGAACGGAAAGGGTCAACTTTTCCCATTGTTTGCTCCCAGCTCCACATACTGGGCACAGCTCTCCATCTTTCGAAGGTGGCGTAAGTGCGTTTCTTATGAGTTCTCTCCGCTTTGTTTCTATAAACAGCTTAGGAAACTGAGATTGAGGTTGGCGGTTAAAAGTAACGAACTGCTTGAGAACCAGCTTCTTCTCTCCCCGTTTCTCTGACCAGTAGTGGAGTCTTCCAATAAACCAGTTCTCGAACAACTTATCTAAAAGATCCAACAGATATTCCTCTTCCAAAATCTCAAAAGCCAATCGATCGGGCTCAAGAAGTAACTTTCCAAGAACACCCTTATGTTGAGTTTTAATATCTTTTATAGCCTTATGCAAAACTTCTAACCCGTTATCGAGCCATGGATCATTAAGAGCAGGAAAAACGAGAAATTTCAACTCTTACCTCCTTTATTTTTGGAGAATTTACTATACTCCACTATAACCCCATCCCATCTTAACTCTTTTATGACAATAGCCTCGTCAAGATAACTTCCGGGAGAAATATAGTAATCCAATTTATATAATAC
>QMVZ01000095.1 GCA_003661365.1 Thermoproteota archaeon
AATTCTTCCGAGAACAGTCAGATGGGAAGATGGAAGGGTTATCCTAATAGACCAGACGAAGCTACCTGAAGAGCTTACTTTCATAGAATGTGAAGATGTAGAATGCGTTGCTAGAGCGATAGAGGAGATGAAAGTAAGAGGAGCCCCAGCAATAGGAGCCACCGCCGCTTATGGGTTGGCCTTGGTTGCCCACCACTTTAGAGCGAGGGACGAAAGTAAATTTCTTTCAGAATTAGAAAAGGCCGCAGAAAGGCTTAGAAGAACTAGGCCTACAGCAGTAAACCTGTTTTGGGCTATTGAAAGGGTGATGAAGGCAGCTAAAGCCGAGAGTAATCTTGAAAGTATGAAGAGAAGAGTTATTGAGGAGGCTCTCAGGATAGGAGAGGAGGATGTTGAATCAAACAGGAGAATAGGAGAACACGGCCAAGAACTCATTCAAGATGGGCAGACCATCATGACGATTTGTAATGCTGGAAGTTTGGCCACTGTGCATCTTGGAACAGTCTTAGCTCCTATTTACTTGGCTTGGGAAAAGGGCAAGAAGATCAGGGTAATTGCCTTGGAGACTAGACCAGTTTTACAAGGTGCCAGACTAACTGCTTTTGAGCTACATTATGCTGGCATACCAGTTACTTTGATAGTGGATGGGGCCCCAGGCTACGTCATGAAAGAAGTAGGAGTTGATCTCGTGCTAGTTGGGGCTGATAGGATACTTAGCGACGGAACCGTATATAACAAGATTGGAACCTATAATCTGGCGATTATAGCAAAGGAGCACAATGTTCCTTTCTACTCAGTTGCTCCTACTTCCACCTTTGATCTAAAATCTAAGAGAGAAGATGTAGTAATAGAACAAAGAAACCCAGCGGAAATTAGGGAAATAAAAGGAGTTAAGATCGCTCCTTCTGGTGTGAACGTATTAAACCCAGCATTTGACATGACTCCACCCGAGTATTTAACAGGCATTCTTACGGAAAAAGGGATTTTGAGACCTCCTTTCAAGAAGTCAATAGCTAAACTATTTGACCTATAGGTTTCTATCAAAGCCATAACATGAAACATAGATCTTAGCAGTCCCGCTTCAAATAATCCATTACTATTGCTGGGCAAATCCTCTTAACCCCAGGAAGCCTTGATATTTCCTCGATAATCTCCGACATCTCATCCCCGCTTTTTGCCCAGATCTCAACCATTATTGCGTGATCACCGGTTGTAACACAAACGGATTTTGCGTATGGCTTCTTGGCGATTTCCTGGGCAACTACCAATAAATTCTCTGACTCAACATCTATGCCTGTGAGAGACACCACATCGTATCCAAGCGCTTTAGGGTTAATTTTGGCCGAATAGCCTAACAACACGCCCATTTTTTCAAGTTTAGACACTCTTTTTCTAACTGCGACATCGCTTATTCCCAGCTCCTTAGCTATATCTGAGAGAGAAGTTCTGGCGTTCTCCATCAACATCCTTACGATGATGTGGTCCTTTTCGTCTATCTTTCCCTTCGTAACCATACCTGCTCTCCTTGTGAGATTTTTCTAACTAATAAAGCTGACTTTTACACCAATAGGTATTTGATTTATGGAATTTTTATGATAGAAATTAGAACCTCTTTCTACAAAAAGAAAAGAGGGAGGGTCAGGAAATCTTCTCGAACGCATCTTTAGAGGCTCCGCAATAAGGACAGACCCAATCTTTGGGCAAGTCCTCAAAAGAGGTTCCTGCAGGAATATCTCCCTCCAGATATCCCTTCTCTTCATCATATACAAATCCGCAAACAGTGCAGCGCCACTTAGCCATTTATTCATCCCACTTCAATCCTCTTGCTCGCTTCCCAGAGACCATGAAGGTTACAGTACTCTATCACATGGAGTGTTGAGGACTTTTTTAGCTTCATCTTGAATTTGACGTTTGGCTCTCCATATGCTGGACCTAAGTCAAATGTAGCTACATGTATTGGGTTGAAAGGTCTATCATCCTCCCTTGCGTAAACCTGTATCCACTTTATGTGGTGCTCTATGGTGTTTGGATGAGGAACCTCTTTACCTACTACCACTGTAACCTCAAATGTCTCTTCGGGGCCTACTTTATCGGGCGCATCAATGAACGGAGTGTGCTTTTCGCCTAGAACCTTCTCCTCCTTTTCTTTTGTATAAATTAGGTCTCCAAGTCTTCCCAAATGATCACCTCACACTTTTTTCTTTACATGTTCTCGAATTAGAACTCCTTGAATTTCTCCCTTGGAAGACCGCAAACAGGACATCGCTCAGGAGGCTCCCCTTCTACGGTGTATCCACACTTAGGACAAATGTAAATCTTCCTAATTTCGATATCTTTACCTTCTATTACCGTTTGTTTTGCCTTTGAATAAAGTGCTGCGTGAATTTTCTCAGCTTCTAATGCGTACTTAGTGCTTCTCTCTGCTCCCTTTTCACCTTGCATCTTTGCGGTGTTGTTATAAACTGGATACATCTCTTGAACTTCATATGTCTCCCCCTCGATTGCAGCCTGTAAGTTATCTTTTGTGACTCCCACCATACCGAGTTCTTTTAGGTGATTTCTTGCGTGCACGTATTCAGCATAGGCAATCGCTCTGAAAAGTCTAGCTATGTTTTTTAACCCTTCTTCCTCTGCTTTTTCTGCAAAAATAAGGTATTTCATGTGAGCCTGGCTTTCACCAGAAAACGCTGCTTTCAGAAACTCCTCAGTCATCTTTTTCATAATGTCACCTATTATTTACCGACTTGAGAATATATAAGGTTAATCTTCTGAACTGAAATAGTTGGCAGGCCTAATACAATGCATTCGCCGAAAAATTAGATAGTCTAGTCCAATGGCCCTTTGACCCGGTAAAAATAGAGAAGATGGAAAGGACATTTATCTAACGGTTAGACAATCCCAATGGCTCATAAAACGAATCTTAATATGTTCTTTAGGTTAAAAAGCGAGTTAATCACTGGAACACCAATTGGTCCAGAAAAGTCCCGCCTTTTGCTTTCTAAAAAGAGAATAGACCTTAATCCCACGCTCAGAGGGATCTTTACGTCTGTATGATAGCAATCTCCCACAAAAATGGAATCCTCCTTTTTCAGATCAAGCAAAGATAACATCTGCTCGTAAGAGTTAGGATTAACCTTGTTTAAGTCTAAGTCTTCGCTGTATACTCTGTCTTCTATCATTTCGAGTAAATTAGTCGATAGAAGTTTTGCCTCTTGCCACCTTCTTATCCCATCAGAAAAGATGAAGACTTTAACTCCAGAATTTCTCAGCCAAGTTAGGACCTCTTTCGCCCCTTCAACGACTTTTAAGTTATCTAACACGAGTTTCCAATATTCCTCCTCGAGGGAACTAGGTTTTACATCGATCTTTAGTTGTCTGATTAGATCAGCAAATATGGGTGTCTTTCTATATCTCTCTGGGGACTCAGGATACTTTTCATATCTTGCCTGTTTAATTGAGTTGTAAGCTCTTAGGAAAACTTTCGGATCTTTCTTGTACTTCTTACCTAAGATAACCAATGCCATATCTCTTGCATCGTTGTATTTCACTAACGTATTGTCGAGATCGAATATAACGTATTTTACCCTCTCTAAAAATCCGTGACCTCCACCCAACTCGATAAAAGCATACTCCAACTCAATTCTGACTTCTTCTAGGGATTTACCCATGAAGAAAAGGTGAGAAGGGCAGTTACAATCGCTGCATCCAAAGGAGGGTATGGGACGTCCTTTTATAAGATGGGCGAGCCTATGTTCTTCCTCTTTATCTCTAGTCTCCCTATATATTGCGGTCATAGGAATGAAGTTAGGATAGGAAACTAGGTAATCAATGTGCCATCTAACCCTCTTATCTTTAGTGAAATGCCTCTCTACCCTTTTCTCGAGGTTCGTCATAGCTGAGCCTACGTAAGCGTAATATCCTTCCTTGAAGCTGATACGTCCAAGAGATCCTATTCTTACATCTGAATCTGTTGTAAGCTTGCCTATCAGACAGTAAATCCCTCTCAACCTAAAGTCCTTCTAAAAGCCTGGAGGTCTAACCTTCATTACATCTGGGTTGACAAGCGTTGGTGGTTTCTTTCCCTCCTTAAACGCTATCAAATTCTCTGCTACTATCTCAGCCATCCTAGATCTGGTCTCTAGGCTTGCGCTAGCTATGTGAGGGGCTACTACAACATTATCTAATTCTAGAAGAGGGTTGTCAGGGGGCGTCGGTTCTTTGTAGAAGACGTCAAGGGCAGCTCCAGCAATCCAACCCTCTTTTAAGGCTTTTATCAATGCTTTCTCATCAATAACTTTTCCTCTGGAAGTATTTACGAGATAAGCTGTCGGTTTCATGAGCTTAAGTTCCCTTTCCCCTATTAGATCCTTTGTCTCAGGGGTTAAAGGGACGTGAAGGGTCACGAAGTCAGATTCCCTCAGGAGAGTATCCATGTCAACGTACTTTATTCCCAACTCCTTTTCCAAATCCTCTCTTCTGAAAACATCGTAATACAGGATCCTCATGTTAAAGCCTTTAGCTCTGCGTGCAACAGCTGAGCCTATCCTGCCCAGACCTATTATACCTAGAGTTGCTCCGTAAAGATCCGTGCCAAGGAAGTAAAGAGGATGCCAACCTACCTTCCACTTGCCCTGCCTTATGTACTTATCAGCTTCAACAACTCTCCTAGCAATAGCCATCATCAAAGCCATAGTAAAATCAGCTACCGTCTCTGTAAGCACTCCTGGAGTGTTTGTAACGTATATTCCTCTCTCTGTTGCGGCTTTAACATCTATATTGTCGTAGCCTACAGCATATTGGGATATTATCCTCAGTCTTGGTGCGGCATCCATAACTTCTGCATCTATTGGGTCCGTTAACAAAGGAACTAAAGCGTCAACATCCTTAACTCTCTCTATTATAACTTCCTTTGGAGGAGGAGCTTCTTCTGGCCATAGATCAACTTCAAAATGCTCCTTTATTTTATTTAATCCCCTTTCAGGGATTTCTCTAGTCATAAAGAGCTTAGGCTTCATGCTTATCCCACTACATTAATGGAAGATTCCCTAAAAAGTAGTAGCCCAAGCAAGTGAAATTACCTGAATACGAAGCCCGTCTCTGAATACCAAAGGTACAAGTCTAACTCGGCCAAGCTAACTTGACACAATCTGGCGACCTCTCTCAACTTCTCCTCTAAGAAGATATACTTTCTCCTTGTCAATACCCTTGGGATCTCTGAGATAACCTCGTGCTTAATCAGCACCCTGAGTATGTGTCTGTCTATTATTGCGAGGTCCTTTCTACCAACATTCCTCAGAAAGTGGCTTGATTCCTTCATTCCAAAGCCCTTTATCTTACTTCTCAACCAATCCCTGGCCTCAAAATCAGTAAGCTTAGGGATGGTCCTGTAAACTTCATTCAACCTGTTTCTAGCTCCAACTATGAATGCTGCTCTCGTATTGTAGAACCTATGTCCCATCGATCTCAGACGTAAGGAAATCTCCTTTCTATCTCCTGAAGTTAGCAGGCCAGATTTTTCCAGTTCAAGAGCCATTTTATAGGCTTTGATAGCGGAGAAGTTCGCTGCTAAGATGCAAAAAACCATTTCCTTTAACCAAGCTATTCTGTCAGACCTTCCGATTAACTCAAACTCTTTTAGCCTGTTTTCTACCTGTCTCCTTACTTCATCATCGTTTCTAAGATCTCTCACCTTTTTTGCAAGCTCAATGGGTTCCATCTTTTTATCACTCGCCTTGCGTTACGGTTAAGTATTGCTTTACACATCCGATAAATACGAAGGGAGAATAGTGATTAAAATGTCTGAGGAAGAAGATTTCGTAGAAGTCCTGAAGGGGCTGCCTGGCGTAGGGAATGTAACAGCAAAGAAACTCATTGAAGCAGGCTATGTTACCCTTGAGTCTATAGCTTTGAGCACACCTGCAGAACTAGTGGTGAATGCTGGACTAACGGAATCCACAGCTAAGAAAGTGATAAACTCTGCAAGGCAAAAGTTAAGCATAGAAGTAACAACTGCATACGATTATTATCTTAAGAAAAAGGAAACACTTAGGATAACTACTGGATCCAAGAACTTAGATGATCTGTTGGGGGGTGGAGTTGAAACTCAAGCAATTACAGAAATTTATGGTCCCTATGGCTCCGGAAAAACCCAACTAGCCCATCAGCTGGCTGTAACAGTTCAGCTTCCAGTTGAAAAAGGCGGAATAGATAGGGGCTGTCTGTTCATAGATACTGAAGGGACCTTTAGACCAGAAAGAGTCATGCAGATAGCTGAAGCCTTTGATCTTGATCCAGGTGAGGTGTTGAAGCGTATACTCTATGCAAGAGCATACACAAGCGATCACCAGATCTTAGTTACAGCGAAAGCGGAGAAGATGCTGAAGAAAGAGAACATAGGCTTGATAGTGGTGGATTCTCTCATAAGCCACTTCAGAGGCGAGTACACAGGAAGAGAGACCCTTGCAGAGAGGCAACAGAAGCTGAATAAG
>QMVZ01000096.1 GCA_003661365.1 Thermoproteota archaeon
TTCGGAACCTTTTGTGAGTGACGAGCCTGTTTTTAGTTGGACTGAGTTTGGGAGGCCTGAAGTTTTTCCTTACCGTGTTAGGGTTGAGCCTGTTGTCTTGCCTGATGAGCCTTTGGAGTTTAGGTCTATTGTTCCGAGGTTGAGGTTTATTAGGAATAAGGTGCGTTGGTCCGTTTATCTTAGGGGTGCTATGAGACCCATTCCTAAGGAGGATTATGATGTTATCGTCTCCTCTTTGCGGAGGGAATGTTTAGGGTAGTGTTGGTGGGGGAGTTGGGGGAGCAAGTTTTTTCGGTTGATGCTGGGGAGGTTGCTGAGGAGATTAGAAAGGCATCTTCTGAGTCTATAACTGAGGAGGATCTGCGACAGAGGGTTGAGTATATCTTGAGGTCTAAGGTTTTGGAGAGGCTTAAGATTCCTTGGGGTCGTTGGAGGCCTCCTAAGGCGAGGTATGAGGTTACCCTAGTCTCTGGTGTAAGGCCTGATACGCTTTATGGTCATGTGATAATAGAGTATAAGCGTCCTAAGAGTTTTGACTCTTTGAGTAATTTTGAGAGGGCTCTTGAGCAGGTTAAGGGTTATATTATGGTTCATGCTCAGGTTGAGGCTAGATATCCGAGGTATTTTGGTGTTGTTTTAGATGGTTATTGGATTGGTTTTGTTCGTTATAGGAGTGCTGTTAAGGACTTTGAGTGTTCAAGGCGTTATGATATTAATCGGAGCACTGTTGCGAGGCTTATTGAGGCTATTGTCGGTCTAAGTAGGAAGGCTTTGAGCGCAACAGAGTTGCTTAAGGATTTTGGCTCAGGTAGTCCGATTGCGAGGGAAGCGGTTAAGGGCTTTTATAGTAAGTTGCAGGGGACTACCGCTAGAACTGAGGTTCTCTTTAGGGATTGGAGGAGAGTCTTCTCTCAGGTTTGTGCATATAGCCCCGATAAGCTTAGGGGGTTGGAGAAGGATTACGGCTTTGTCGGTAGGGATGTTGACGTTGAGAAGTTACTCTTTTCTCTGCATACTTATTTTGCTCTTATTATGAAGTTAATTGCTGCTGAGGTTGCGTCTCTTTATGTAGCTCCAAGGTTATGGTCTTATTTGAGAGCTTTAGAGGATGCTTATTATAGTGGTCATGAGAAGCTTAGGGACGAGCTTAGGGAGCTGGAGGAGGGTGGAATCTTTGTTACTTTGGGTATTATGAACTTTTTGGAGGCTGATTATTTTGCTTGGTATCTTGATGAGTGGGATGAGCAGCTTGCTAAGTGCATAGCCGCTATAATTAGGAAGCTGTCAGACTACGATCCTAGTGCGGCTGAGCTTGAACCTGAGAGGGTTAGGGACCTCTTCAAGAGGTTGTATCAGAACCTTGTCCCAAAGAGGGTTAGACATGATCTTGGTGAGTATTATACGCCTGACTGGCTTGCTGAGTTTGTTCTGAACGAGGTAGGCTGGACCTTGGAGACCTTTGAGAGGAAGAGGGAGGAGACGGGAAATCCGCTTGAGCCTCTCGAGCTTAGACTGTTAGATCCTGCGTGTGGTAGTGGAACCTTTCTCGTTTTGGCGATAAGTAGGCTGAGGAGATATATTGAGGAGCATTATATCAGCAAGAGAGCTGCTCTTAGAAGAATTATAAGGAATATTGTCGGGTTCGACCTTAATCCCTTGGCTGTTATCGCTTCTAGAACAAACTATCTGATAGCCTTAGGGGATATGCTCAGAGAGAAGGGTGCTGAACCGATCGAGATACCAGTTTACCTCGCCGACTCAATTATGGTCGAGCAGAGACCTACATTATATGGTGGTGCTAGTTATGTTCTGCGAACTACAGTTGGTGAGTTTAACATACCACTTAGTATAATTGAAAAAGGGATGCTAGCAAAAGTTCTATCAATTCTTGAGGAATGTATCAAAGGGAGATATTCTTCACAAGAGTTTAAGGAGAGACTCTTAATGGAAGTGCCATTAAATGAGGCAGATGTTTCTTATCTAGTTGGATTGTTTAATACCATGATTAAACTTGAGAAAGAAAAAAAGAATAAAATTTGGCTTAGAATTCTTAAAAATTCGTTTGCACCATTATTTGCAGGCAAATTTGACTATGTGGTGGGGAATCCTCCTTGGGTTTTATGGGACAATTTGCCAGACGATTATCGTAGGGCTTTAGAATCTCTTCTTCGATTTTATGGTCTCTGGAAACCTGCTGAGCGATGGGGAGGTTCAAAAATAGACATTTCTGCATTATTTACATATGTATGCAATGATAAGTATCTTCATGAACAAGGTAACTTTGCCTTTCTTATAACACAGTCGTTAGTCAAAAGTAAGGGCGCAGGGGAAAGATTTAGACGATTCAGAATTAGACAAACACCATTAAAGCCGTTAATTCTACATGATCTAGTAGAAATTAAACCATTTGAAGGAGCGAATAATAGAACTGCAGCCATATTCTTGAAAAAAGGCGAAGAAATAGAATACCCCATTACTTATATATTATGGAGACCAAAAGCAGTCGTTGACCAAACTGATAGTCTAAATGAAGCTTTAAGGAAAACTGAACGAATACGAATGCTTGCAAAGCCTTCAGATGAAGGAAATTCTCTTTCCCCATGGCTAGCCTTACCTAAGAAGGCTTTGAACGCTGTACAAAAAGCAAGAGGTAAGTGTTACTATAAAGCTTATGAGGGCATAAATAGCGGAGGAGCTAACGCGGTTTACTGGCTTAAAATAATCGATGTTCAAGGAGAAAAGGAAACCATTATTGATGTTCCTCCGCACTTAAGGAAGTTTTTCAGAGAAAAAATAAGTAAATTCAAACTTGTTTTTGTTGAAAATATAACTAAGGGTATGAAGAAAAAGGTTAAGAAAATCAGAATGGTTATAGAAGATTTCTTTGTCTATCCCATGATTAAAACAAAACATTTAGAGAAGTGGAAAGTTAATGATTACATTTATACTCTTCAAATGCACGATCCAATAAAAAGAATAGGTTATGATGAAAGGTGGATAAAAATAAACTTCCCAAAAACCCATTCGTATCTGAAAAGATTTGAAAAACTGCTTTTAAACAGAGCTGCTTATAAGAAATACATGAGCAACAGAGAGGCACCTTTTTACACAATGTACAATCTCGGCGAATACACTTATGCTCCTTATAAGGTTGTTTGGAATCAGATGGGCAATAAACTCTCTGCATGTGTGATTAGCAAAGTTAACGATAAATTCTTAGGTGAAAAGTTAATTTTGCCAGAGCATGTTCTCGCGTTCATCCCCACAGATAATCCAGACGAAGCACACTATCTATGTGCAATCTTAAATTCTTCCATTACTGATTTAATCTTAAGATCTATCGCTGGCGGAACCAAAAGTTTTGGAACGCCGAAGATCATCGAAGACAGTATAAAAATCCCAAAATATGACCCTAACAATAAAATACATATTCAATTATCAACCTTATCAAAGAAAGCCCACAAGCTTGCCTCTCAAAATAATATATACGAATTGTCTAAAGTTGAGGAGGAAGTCGATAAAATTGTTGCAAAGATGTATGGTATAACTGGTGAAGAACTTAAAGAAATTAAGAAAACCTTGAGAATCCTGCAGGGAGAAGAAGTTGAGGAGGAGGAAGAGGAGAAGATACCTGTTTTGGAACCTAACGTAACCATCCTCAATCCAGTAATAACGGAAAATAAACCATCTAATATTGAGATATCCATAACTAACCCATCAAACGAGACGATAACAAACGCGAAGTTGAAGGCTGAACTTCCAACAACAACCATAGAACAACTATTCCAAAAGATCGAGAAAGAAGAAAAATTAACAATCCCAATAGATGGCTTAAAGAAGGGAGAGTATAAAGTAAAACTAACCCTAGACTACGCCACAAAAGAAGAAAGAAAGAGAATAGAGAAAGAACTCATCCTATACGTGAAGGAGGAGAGAAAGAAGAAGGGTAAAAGGGAAATAAGCATAGAGGAACTCTTCGGGTGATCTAGAATGGTTGATATAGATAATGTCAGCGCCAAACTCAAATACATATACGACCAAGCTGTTGTCAGAAAAGACCTAATCCTCCACGGACAGATAGGCCGAATGCCAAGGTTCATATCAGAGTATTTAATAGCCAAGGCATGCGGAGACCACATAACACCAGAATGCCTAAAGAAAGTCTCAGAGCTAGTAGAGAGATACTACAGAGAACCCCAAGAAAAAGACAGAGTAAAATTCGACCTAGTAAAGAACGGGAGAGTAGACCTCATAGCCGAGATAAAAGTAGAGAAAGACGTAGACACAGGACTAAACTTTGCAAACCTACTGAACATCCCAATAGAAGACCCAATAATCATACCCGACATAATTGTAGAGAATAACCCAAGACTCCTAGAGATGGGACTATGGGGCAAAGTAACAATAGAATACAACCCCACAGCCTCAATAAAGATGACAGTAACAGACTTCAAACCATTCCAAATAGCCGAAATCGAACTAGAAGAATTCGCAAAGGGAAGAGAAGAATTCACAACAGAAGAATGGATAGACATACTAATAAGCACAATAGGCTACAACCCAACAATCCTACCAAAAAGAAAGAAACTAATCATACTCACAAGACTCCTCCCCCTAGTCGAAGAGAACATAAACCTAATGGAGCTAGGACCGAGAAACACAGGAAAGACCTACGTCTTCAGCAACTCCTCATTCTACGCAAGAATCTTCTCAGGAGGAAGAATAAGCCCAGCGGTCTTAATTTGGAACTTAGCAAGAGACGCACCAGGAGAAATACCGACAAGAGACTGCGTAGTCTTCGACGAAATAGCAAAAATAAGATTCATAAATGCAGCCGAGATGATGGGAAAACTGAAACACTTCATGGCATCAGGCGAATATGAAAGGGGAAAAAGGAAAGGAAGCAGCGGATGCTCACTAGCCTTTCTAGGAAACGTAGACGTAAGCGGAGAAAGGCCAATAGAAGACTTCACCTATGTCCTACCAGAAGACATGAGAGATGTAGCCTTCATAGACAGGCTCCACGGCTTCATACCAGGATGGGAAATCCCAAAAGTCGGAAAAGCAGAAGTATACCTCTCAAGATACTACGGATTCGCAACAGACTACTTCTCAGAGATAATGCACCAACTACGCAAAAAACACGAATTCATAGCCCACATCACCAACAACGTAGAACTCCAAAACGTAGACAGAAGAGACCAAATAGGAATCGAGAGAATAGCAAGCGGACTCCTAAAATTATTAACTCCACACGGAGAATTCACAAACGAAGACCTAAAACTGGCAATGGACATAGCCATAGAATACCGCCAAAGAATAGCCGACTGGCTCCACTACATGGCACCAGGAGAATATCGCATGAAAAGGATAGGATATAGGGTCAAAGGATGAAACTAAGAATATACACTAACATAAAACCTATAGAAACCGACCCTGTAGAAGCAAGAGAGAAATTATACAACTGCCTAGGACCAGCAGTAATCGACTGGACAGGATGGGGACTCCTAAGACCAGGCCTCCTAACAAGAAGGCTAGTAATAGACGTATGCAACCTATGGAGAGCAGAAAAAAGAAAACAAATAGTAATCCATGACAGGCCACAACTAAGAGGAACATGGATCTTCTTCGACTACCTCTTCTCAAAAGTTACAGCAACAAACCCAATAATAAAATGTCTAGCAAATATCGGACTAGCCAAATATGGAAGAATAAAACTGACAAACACTTACCTAATAACCGCAGGTCTAAACCTCCAAGAAGGCCTCCTACTAATGCTTTACACAGGAAAAAAGATCGAGACCCAACTAAACGACCTAGCATACATAATCTCCCATATGCTAGGAGCACCAAAACCAAGAGTAACTGAGATCACCCGCAACACCCTCACAACACTTGCAACATACCTAGAAGCCTCACCAAGATGGCAACTAAAAGGGTGGACATCAAAAGACGGAAGAACAATCGAACTAGACCTAGTCCAACAAAACAGACAAGAATACCTGAAGAAACTATATGGAGGAGAATGGCGATCACTACTCTTCCAAGACCCATATTCAAAGATAAAACTGACAATCGGACCGAGAACAAAAAACCTAGAAGTATACATCAAAAAGAGATACTACAACCCGGGACCAAAAAGGGAACTCCGCCCAACATTCGACGAACTAATGAAAGGAATAAAGATCGACAAAACAACCGAAGTAACACCAAGCACAACAGACGAAGCAAACATACTAAAAGCCTACACAGAAAGAAGAGGCATAATGGCAACCATAAAACTCGAAAAAGAGAAATATAACAGAGATGCGTATGACGTATCCTACGAATTCCAAGGATACGACATAAAATCAGACCAACACCTAATAGAAGTAAAAGCATTCAAA
>QMVZ01000097.1 GCA_003661365.1 Thermoproteota archaeon
AATACCCAGTCTACTTCGTCTACTGCATTGAATGCTCGAATAACCCTCCCTCTGGAAAGATTTGGAAGACATTCAAAGGCACTTACGTGAACAGGAAGGATGTCGTGATAAAAGCAATAGAAGTATTAAGCGGAAACGAAATAGAGGTTCCCTTCACGCTAGGGCTACGATACGAGAGGGTGAAGTACGATCCACAAACTAGAAATTACAACATGAGCAGCGATGTCTTCCCGCAGAATCCGAGGGTTAAGGGCGTCTACTTCTCGCACTTCCTTCCATTGCTACCCCAATACGTCGGTACGATCTCAAATCCAGAGGGAGAGAACCTAGATTTAAAGGCACTTTGCGAGAGGGCTGGCATCGATACCTCGAAGCCAGTTTACTTGCGCTTCTTCGCAGCCATCATTGCCGCAAACTACTCTTCATCAAAGATAGAGGAGGGAGATCCAGCCCTCCTTGGAAGACCAGCCTCAAGTTGCGTGATGAAGCTCGAGTTTGGTGAAGAAAGCGTTCACGTAAGCTCGGAATTTGCATCAATATGGCAGCCATGGGACACCCCAGACTTTCCGTTCGACGAGCCACTTGATTCAGTCATCCCAGTGGAGCTTGGATGGAGGTCAGCGAAGATCTTCGCTGCAATTGCTGTCTTCTGCTTTATCGTAGCCGTAATCTTGCTCAAGGGAGGGGAAGAGGAGTAATGGCTTTCGACTTCGACTGGATGCGTGAGGAAGCGGAACCAGGAGTCCACGAGCTGCTAATCACGACAGCATTCTGGGGGCTTTTAGTCCTTAGCTTCGCCTACCTCGTCGTCGAATCCCAAACTTTTCCAGAGAACATGAAGTGGATGAGTTCTCTAGCCCTTTACCTGATAGTCATAGGGGCTCTCTTCCTCTATGCCCTTGGGGGCATAGAGTTCTTCTACGTTGCCGACTATGTGGACGAGTTCATGGCTGCAGCCGCTTCTTCTTTGACGCAAATAATAACCACTGCCATTGCGGCCCTGGGAGCCCTGTTCTCAACAATACAATCCTACTTCGCAAACCCAGTCGATAGCCTTTCCTTCTTCACGGCACAAGCTTTAGGAGAGGACCTCGTCTTCTCAGGGTTCCTTACCCTTGCGAATCTCGCAATAATAGCGCTGATAAGGGGATTGGAGCCAGATGAGCTTGGTCCTATTGATGTGCTAATGGCTTTAGTAATGACTGGGTACGAGTTCGCTTCCTTCCACGGCTGGGCCTACCTTCACATACCAATCTATCAAGCGTTCATCAAAGCATTATGGCCACCGCCCTTCTTACCGATAAGCCCATTCTTCTCGCCCTTCGTAACCCAAATCATCAAGTCATACTTCGTAATACGAACAGGAGATGTCGTAGGAGTAGGCTTAGGTCATGTCTTTACCAACTGGATTCTCAGCGGAGCTGGTCTCAGCGTAATACTCGCAACTTTCAGCGGAATAAACCCGCTCTGGCTCATAGCTGCCATCATTGCAATCTTGGTTCTATTCAAGTTGAAGGAGGTGTTCTGATGGAATCTGGAGATCTTGCCCTTGTTGCGCTCTTCCTTATAGCTTTGGTCTTGGTAGGAGGTATGTTCTACTTCGTTTACAAGTACACGAAGGTTCCAGAGGAAGTGCTTGAGAAGGAAGCTCCGCCAGCAGACGACGTCAGAGATGCGAATGGGACGAACATACCGCCTCCTCCGACACCTGGGCCCTCTCCAAGCCTGACACCACCGCCCCCTAGTGGGGGAACTCCCAAACCGCAAACTCCTTCAAGAGAAGAGACGGGACAAAAACCACCAGTTGCGAAGTACGTCTTCAAAATCATAGGAACCACTAACTTAACGAACATAGAGAAGGCGTTCCAGATTCTCGAGGATAACTTCCCAGCGCAGATGGCCTATGTGCTCGAGGGCACCAAGTACGATTACATCATAAAGGTAGGAGACGAAGGGGTCTATGTCCTTGGAAACACTATCTACATAAGGCCAGATACATCAGCGAAGAAGATAGCCCACGAGATAGGGCATTGTGCTGGGCTTCCAGATGTTCACAAAACGCTGAGCGGAGCGAAAAACCATCACTCCAGCATTCACGTCTACAATGTGCTTATCCCGATAGGAGGAGAAGAACCTGGCTTAATGGGGAACATCAATGCTGAGGGGTTCAGCGCTACTGAGAAGCTCTTCTACTGGAAGAGGGAGTGGTTCAAGCGTGTTGTGGTGAATGAGGACACGAAGGAGGTTTGGGACATCTACACAACACCTGGACAGCTTCCAAACGGTCGCATAGTTGAGAGATACTACCTCGTATCTCGTGAGGACAACGAGACTAGATGGGGCTTGCTCCTGGCTTCAAACGAGATGATAGTGTACTACTACTACGAGGAAGACCTTGAGAATTTCCTTGCAAACACCCAAGGAACGTGGTCCGTTCCAAAAACAGCAGAAGAACTTCTAAGATCAGCAGTAACACAGTGCTTCTTCCAGGCTATGTTCTCATTCGGAACTGGCTCCTGGCTAAACCTGCTGGGATTCCTCTTCATTTTGGGAGCAATTCTGCTGATACTAAGGTTAAGGGAGGTGATATAGTTGAATTTTGACTGGAGAGTGTGTTTAGCTATTCTTATAATAGGTCTATTGGGCGCAAATCTCGTCATTCCTAGGCTAGAGGCAAAAAGGGACTTCCTGCATCAGGACGATCCAATACCTGAGGAATTACGAAATCCATCGCCGACACCAACTCCAACAGCTACACCATCTCCAGAGGAGAATGAACAAGCCTATGAGCAGGAAGAGGAAGAGCTTGCAGAGCAGTACAGCAGATTCGGCACTCCAAACACAACTAACGAGCCTCCTTCCGAACCTCCCCCTGAAACTGAAACTCCGACTCAAACCCCATCTTCAACTCCAACTCAAACGCCAGAGATAGGTCAGCCAAACCCCTTCGCTGGCAAGATCTTCAAGGTCTACTGCCCTCCTCCCGTCTACAAGCTAGCGCTGGAAATAGACGGAGAAAAGTGGATAGTAAGCGAGCCAAAGTACATCTCATCAGACATAATCAGGAGAAGGATAGAGCGGAATCCGAGCCGCTACTACGTTTTGGGAAGCTGGTATGTCTCAAAAATAGCTAAGATCTCAACCCTTACAAGCGGGTGGAAGAAGGATTGGACGAAGACAGCGAGCGACGAGGTCTGGTGCTGGACGGGAACGATGTGGGAGCGCTTCGGAGGTTCTTTCAATAAGGGCTATCTAGATGAAATTGCTCTCAGCACGTACGAAGTTCCACAAGGAACTCCTGGCAGCGAGTACGAGGGCACTCTGTACAAATGGAAGCTGCCGCCTGGCATAGAAGTAACAAAGTACACCAAGTGGATTCCAGCAGGGAGCAATAACTACGAGGTATGGATAAAAGTGGAGGTAAACGGGCACGTCGTCGCTACTGGGCCCAACACAGCCACGGTAGATTGGAAGAATGGTGGGCTTGCAGTCGGTGCCTACTCACAGTTCAGGATGACTGGAGGTGGCATAGCTCTTTCCTCGGTGCTTACCGAAGTCATGGGACAGCCAGCGTTAAGGATAATTGTCGTCGTAACTGCCTTCTTGGCTGGAATCGTAGTGGGGGAACTTAGGGAGGAGGACTGAAATGGAAAGATCACGGTTTCCTGCTTTCTGTGAGAAGGAGGCGAGGTGAGGCTATGTATAAGAAGTTAGTAATTTTGATAGTCCTCCTCTTGGTAGGAGGAATAGTAGCCCCAGCCCTGGCTCGATCCCACCCGCACCACATAATCTGTGAGAAAACGGAGTGGAAAGCAAATCCTGGGGATGTAATCAAGATACCATACAAAGTTCACTTTGAGGGAGAGGAAGATGCAAAGAACGAATTATATGGGGATCAAGTCAAGGGTTGGAACTGCACTCTCCACTCCGAAAAGGGCACGGGAAAGAAAGGGGAAGACGTAAGCTGTTATATAGAAGTTCATGTACCTAAGGACGCTAAAAACGGTACTTACGGTTTAATACTTCAGGACAAGGATTCCCTTGGGTATGTAACGAGCAGGGTCTCGATCTTCATCATTGTGGGAGACGGAGGAAAATGCGCTCCTGAGCAAGAAATACACTTCTACGACGGCTGGATAAGGAACGAGGATATGCCCCGCAAGATAGAGCTTCCAGTGGACAACTTCGTGTTGACAGTTGGGGTGAGAAAACTTCAGCCAGCCACACTAAAGCTTATCTGGCAGATCTACGGGCCCCAAGGAGGGGTAGTAGATAGGTTCTGTACGTACCCCGCAAAGGGAAACCATAGTAGCGTAGTCGACGCCAGCAGTTGGTACGACGGAGGGACCTACACACTCAAAATCTGGGTCTACAACATTACAGATCCAGAGAACGAGGTTCTGCTTGAGAGCATGGAGATAAAAGTACAGGTTTTGTGCCCAGGCAGCAGCAACCCCATCTTGCTCGACACCTTAGTTATAACAACCTCAGAGGTCTCAAATCAAGCAAAGGGAGAAGTAAGTGAAGAGGAAGCTAGCAAGGGTTCAGAAGGAAATATCATCACTCCTAAACCGAAACCAGAACCCACGTACGTGTATAAATTCTGCTTTCCGATACATCGCTTCTTCATCAAGATACTTCCACGGTGATCGAAATGAGAAAGCCCTTCATCCCTTTATCTTTTTTAAAAATTAACATAGGAGCTAAAAGAGATTTTCTGATCGGGTTTGCCGTAGCCCTGATACTGCTTGGGGCTGGTGGCTTTTGGGACCTTGCAGTCATAAAGCAGGACTGGGAGCTGTATCCGCTCCCCTTTGAATTGGTTTTGTTGCCCCGCTACATTGCAGGGGACTTGTTCTTCTTGCTTATTGTGGTTGGAATGTTCATCCTGCTTTGGGTGAGAACCAAATGAAAAGGTCGATTAAAAATGGAGTGGTATTGGCATTTCTTATCTTCTGGCTTTGCGGGAGTGTTAGTGTTCTTTTTGACTTGGACCATTTCATTGCGTGCCCTTCGAAGCTCTGGAATTACGATTGGAGCAAGGGAATCCCAACATATGAAAAGCTCAAGCCGCTGGGAGGGCGCCCTTATCACCGTGTTGATGTGGCTTTCTTTATTTCTCTCGTTGTTAGCCTCCTTGCTGTTGCATTTGTACACAGACGGTTGTCTCGGGTGATTCTATGAAGAAAACAGCGGTTCTTTTGATACTTCCCTTGCTTCTCCCCTTGTCTGGTGCGGCTTCCCAGCCTCAGCCCCTTGAGGAGGGCTGGACCCTCGCAGGGTACGGACCCAACTACGTGAACTACACCAACGGAAATCTAGTGAAGCTAGTGATAGGCAAGGCGAACGTTTACGACTTCAGGAGCGGGGAGTGGGTTCCTTTCCTGCTCTATCAGGATGGGAATAGCTATGTTCTCCGCACGGGGCGCTGTGCTGTCCGCATCTTCCCAGAGTACTCGGTTTACTACGACCCCAACCTCACCGAGGCCATCGTAAGCAGGGCTGAGTGGGTTCTAGAGTACACGAATTCGACCCTGGAAAAAGGGATTCTCTTGGGGGAGAAGAAATGGAGAGAACTGACGTGGGAGAAGACTAGCATAACCACAGGGTCGAACGAGACCTGCGCTTGGGTAAAGCTCACGAAAGAAGCTAAGGAGGGGACCATGGAGATATGGTTCTATGGGTGCTGGGGTTGCGGAATTAAGCACACGGTGAAGTTTACCTCCTCGATCTCCTCATCCTTCAGGCTCGTGTGGCGCAAGATGGGTGTGCCCGCCTACGAGGTTAAGGGAGAAGACGAAGGAAGGGCGATAAAGAAGAGGATTTTGGCACGTGAAGAGTTCAACGCCACCTACCTCTGCCTTGTTGGGAAGAGAGTTATCAAAGAGGATTTGGAGAAGGCCAGGGAAAAACTCAAGAGAGTAGAGGCTCGACCAATCGAAAAAGGCTTAGATCTAATTTTCGAGTTTGGGGTATGGAAGCTTCGTGAAAAGGAGAGCTTCCTCTTAGATCCCACCACGGAGACCTTCAGCCCTACGGACGACGCCTACGTCGATGAGACTTCGCCAGACAACAACTTCGGGACCTCAACATATCTGATGCTGTACGATCGCTCGGGATACACCAGAAGAACGTACATAAGGTTCGACCTCTCCTCGATACCGAGCGATGCCCAGATAAACTCAGCCACGCTTTATCTCTATTATTACGATTACTACCAAGGAGATCCATCGGGCAAGACCGTAGTTGCTCGGAGAGCGTCTCCCTCTTGGGCTGAGGAGACCATAACGTGGAACAACCAGCCCACGGGCTACGTACCGTCA